>NZ_MJIQ01000034.1:0-77931 GCF_001878775.1 Acinetobacter sp. AR2-3 | reverse complement strand
GATCCAATCCATAAGATCAAGGGTCAGATCGTGATGCCATCCAAAAGTAACGCGATTGATCAGCGTGATTATGACCAACATCTTTATAAAGCAAGACATCTGATCGAGAACTTCTTCGCCAAGCTCAAGCAGTATCGAGGTATTGCTACGCGCTATGATAAATTGGCTCAAAACTTCCTGTCAGCAATCTACCTTGCTTCAATCATGATATGGCTTAATTGATGACACGCCCTAAATAAAACATGAAAATGAAACTAATAAGACATTTTCATGAAAATAAATTCTTTTGATGCGATAGCGGTCTGAATCGGCTAAAATTGCGCGGTATTTTTTTTATGGGTTAATCTCGTCTATGTACTCGCCAGTTGAGTCCGAACAAGGATTTAATTTCAAACCTGAACTGCCAACAAGCTCAGCCTACTACCGTTTGTTGAAGAAGCTTCGCCGCCAGGTCGGACATGCCATTCGTGACTTCAAGATGATTGAAGAAGGCGATAAGGTCATGGTGTGTATTTCTGGTGGTAAAGACAGTTATACCCTGTTGGATATCCTGCTACAGTTCAAGCGCATCGCACCGATCAATTTCGATGTAGTGGCTGTGAATCTGGACCAGAAACAGCCAGGCTTCCCGGAAGATGTATTACCGCGTTATTTAGAAGAAAATAACATTCCGTATTACATTTTGGAAAAAGACACCTACAGCATCACCAAAAAGTTGACGCCTGAAGGTAAAACCTACTGTGCAGTCTGTTCGCGTTTGCGTCGTGGTTCTTTATACGGTTTTGCGCAGGAAATTGGTGCGACCAAGGTTGCCTTAGGCCATCATCGTGATGATATCCTGGCGACTTTCTTCCTGAACCTGTTCCATGGCGGCAGCTTGAAAGCTATGCCACCAAAACTGTTGTCTTCAGACAAAAAGAACATTCTGATTCGTCCACTGGCCTATGTGGAAGAAAAAGACATCATTAAATATGCAGAAATGCGTCAATTTCCAATTATTCCATGTAATTTATGTGGCTCTCAGGACAACCTGCAGCGCGCAATTATCAATGACATGTTACGTGATTGGGATAAAGCACATCCAAAACGTCTGCACAGCATTTTTGGCGCATTGCAAAATGTTTCGCCATCACAGTTAGTCGATCGTGAATTATTTGATTTTGAAGTTCTGGATAGCCAGCGTGAATTCGACTTCAAAGGTGGTGATTCAACTGAAGAAGCGGTGGAAGGCGAGAACCGCCGGATCAATATGGTTAATCTGGGCTTTGCTGCAGACTAATTTTAGAACGTGTAGACATCAGCCCGCGGGTTGATGTCTGCTTATAAACATAAATAAAAATAGAACTACAAAAATTGAACGGCGCGTACAAAATTCGTTAGCCTTTGCGCTAATGATCATGATATAACAAAGCACAAGCATAATAGCTTCAACATGATGTCGTCTGGATAGTCGACACAAATGAACAAATAATTTGAGGAAAGATCATGCCTGCTTTTTTAACTGATGATTGGTTTTCAACTGTAGAAACTCTAACTGCGCAAGCTGGCGATTTGAATTTGCCACCAGCTTTGGCGAACCTTGCGATTAATTTGGTTGTAGCGGACACTACAGGTAATACTGAACTATCTTTAGATGGTGGGGCAATCAAGAAAGGTTTGTCTTCAAATGCCAAAACCACGCTGAATATGGATGGCGAAACTCTACGTAAAGTTTTCCTGGAATTTGATATGGCTGCTGCGATGCAGGCCTTCATGACCGGCAAAATCAAAGTACAGGGTGATATGTCACAATTGATGGCACTTCAAACTGCAAAGCCAAGTCAGGAACAAAAAGATTTGTTCAAGAAAGTGCTTGAAAATACTACGGCTTAATTCTGCTAAGACATTAGCCTGAATAAAGACGAAAAAAGCTTACCCTGAGGTAAGCTTTTTTTATGTCATTTTGATTAATGCTAAGGTTTTAGCTTAGATATTCACCAATTGTGGTGTGGTCTTGATATGTTCCAAATAAGCACGAATGCGGGTCACATATTGTACCGCTTGACGGTAGCGACCATTATTGGCTTTATTCTGATCCAGATAGGCATATAAGTTCACCCAGTTATTCGGGTTCTTGCCTTGCGACTGAATGCGCTTTTGCAACTGATTCACTGCACCTGGGCCCATATTATAAGCTACCAGTGCAAACCAGTTCCGATCTGGAAAAGGAATATGATCATAGCGACTAAGCATTTGATCATAATACTTGGCACCACCCTGAATGCTTTGAGCAGGATCGGTACGGTTACTCACGCCCATGGCTTTTGCTGTACTGTTGGTCAGCATCATCAAACCACGCACACCCGTCGGAGAAACTGAATTCGGTTTCAGATAAGATTCCTGATAACCAATGGCCGCCAGTAAATGCCAATCCAGGTCATACTGCTGCGCTGTCTGTTTAAAACTCGCTTCATAGATCGGCAGACGGTTGTTCAAATCACGTTGAATGGTGGTCCAAGATTCCTCTTTCACGACATTCTGATTATAAAATGAAGCAAGCTGCTTGATGGCACCACTTTGTTTGCCTTTGCAGACAAAAGCACTGGCCGTCTGGCTCAAAGGATCTGTAGCAGATTTAAACACCAGATTTAAATTGGTATTCAAGCCATTACTCGACAGAATCGATTCATCGCCACAAGTGGCTGAGAATGACGTCAAACGCTTATTTTCAATGGTGCGTATATCGGTAGTCGTCATAGCCAGATTGGCTTTACCCTGAGCAACCCATTGTAGGGCAGTCTGATTATCAGGAACGATTTTAAAATCGAGCTTTACATTCAGATTGTTGGCATAGTTACGAACCAGATCATAACCGAAGCCATGTAGATGTTGTCCATCCTGGAATACGGTAGTCGGATTTTCAACCGCAACCACGGTCAACTTATTGCTATTGACCACATGATCAAACTGAAGTGTGGTCTTACTTGCATTGATACTGTGTAGGGGAATAAATGCAGTGCTCAGTACAAGTGCTTTCAAAGGGAGAGAAGAAATTACAGATCTTAGGCAAAGCCTCGACCCAGTGGATGAACTACTGTGCATGTTGTCTCCGCTACAAGTAATTTATGCCCTAAAAATCACAGCCAACAAAGCCAGAAATTTTAACAGTTTGATAAATTCAATAAGGGTTGGGCAGTCATGACGTCATTCAAAATGACAAGAGATTTAAAGATAATTATGTAGAAAAACTACATAGATTAAAAAGTAAGCATTTCCGGAAGTTGCTGGCATATTAATGATCTAAAAAACGATTGTCAAATTTTGTACACAAATTATTTTTAAAATAATTTTAAGATACTGAAATATAAAGTTAATTTTTTTGGAATTTTGCCATTGTGTTAAAATGGTAAATAAAATAAGCTGTTTGTAAGTTAAAACACTGAAAATATGATCAGCAAGACGTATGAAATCCAACTTAATCACCCGTGCTGGACACGATAAATTGGTGGCAGAACTTAAGAATCTCTGGCATGAAGAGCGTCCTGAAATTACCAAAAAAGTGAACTGGGCAGCCAGTCTCGGCGACCGTTCTGAAAACGCAGACTACCAATATAACAAGCAAATTTTGCGTAAAATTGATCGACGGGTCAGGTATCTCGGCAAGCGCCTCGAAGAACTGAAAATCATCGATTTTTCCCCGGAGCAGGAGGGTAAGGTTTATTTTGGTGCTTGGGTAGAAATTGAAAACGAAGAAGGCGAACAAAAAACTTTACGCATTGTTGGTGTAGATGAAATTTATGATCATCATCCGCAACATATTTCGATCAGTTCACCGATGGCACGCGCGTTATTAGGCAAGCAGGTCGATGATGAGGCCGAGGTATTGACCCCCTCCGGCAAGAAACTTTGGTTCATCAACTCAATTCGTTATGAAAAGCCAGAAAATTCAGCAGATTAATGTAATTGATTTTATTTTGTGCAGTTGATGCAGTGAAAGCATAAAAATATTTGCCAAGCATGATTTTTGTTTATATCATGTCGGCCATGGAAGCGTGGCAGAGCGGTTTAATGCACCGGTCTTGAAAACCGACGAGGGTGTGAGTCCTCCGTGAGTTCGAATCTCACCGCTTCCGCCAAATTTTAAAAACCCAGTCAATTTGACTGGGTTTTTTTATGTCTGAATATTTTTTCAGTTGTTGATCCGCTTGATGCTGAATGTGGTTATTTCTCTCATTATTCTCTACTGAGTTAAATACAACTCAAGATCATTTCAAGATTCAAATCTTTGAATGAAAATGCCCAGGTTGGCTTTGATTTCGGATGATTTTTAGCTGAATAAGCCGCTTTTTATAGAAGTTTCGCTAAATTTTATTGCCAAAAATCTAATTTATTTATATGATGGCGGCCAAGGAAGCGTGGCAGAGCGGTTTAATGCACCGGTCTTGAAAACCGACGAGGGTGTGAGTCCTCCGTGAGTTCGAATCTCACCGCTTCCGCCAAATTTTTAAAACCCCAGTCGAAAGATTGGGGTTTTGCTTTTTGAGGCTGTATAGGTTGAATGTTCAATTCCTCAGTCCTGAACTCAAGGCATAAAATCTTGAAAAATGGACGTATCGGCCAAATATAGAGTCAGAGGCGCCAACGCGCTATCATACGCCCAAGCATCATATGGATCTCATTATGAAAATTGTCGCAGATGAAAATCTGGCATTTACCGATTATTTCTTTTCCGAATTTGGTGATATTCAACATTGTGCAGGGCGAACCTTAAGCGCAGATGATGTCAAAGATGCCGATAGCTTGCTGGTACGTTCAGTGACTCAGGTCAATGAAGTACTGCTACAGAATAGTTCGATCAAATTTGTGGGCAGTGCCACCATTGGTACAGATCATTTGGATATTGCTGCATTAGAACAACATGGGATTCAGTGGAGTAATGCAGCCGGCTGTAATGCGCAAGCAGTGGCTGAATATGTCATTACCGCATTATTGCAGGTACGTCCTGAATTACTCGATGCCAATACGACATTTACCCTGGGTATTGTCGGTTTGGGTAATGTCGGAACCCGACTGGCCTACATGGCGAAGATCTTGGGTTGGCGTGTGCTCGGTTGCGATCCTTTTGTGCAAAGAGAGCAGATTAATCAAGTTGAATTTCATGAATTGCTGCAGCAGGCGGATGCAATTTCGATTCATGTCCCTTTAACCATAACAGGCGCATATCCAACCTATCATTTATTTAATGCTGCTGCGTTGGCAAAAATGCAGCCTGACCCAATCCTGATTAATTCAGCACGTGGGCCAGTCATTGAAGAGGCCGCGCTAATCCAGGATATACAGGCGACACACCGAACCGTGATTTTGGATGTCTTTGAACACGAACCGCTGATTTCAGCAGAACTTCTGGATCTAGTAACCTTGGTGACTCCGCATATTGCCGGTTATAGCTTGGAAGGCAAAGCGCGCGGTACTCAGATGATTTATGAGGCTTTTTGTCAAACTTTCGGTTTTGCAGCCAGTAAACAGTTTGAAACCCAGCTGCCTGTCTGTGAGCAGTTTTTTCATGGGCAGAATTTAAAAATGGCATTGCAACAGCATTTATCCCAAATTTATGACATTGCTCGTGATGATGCCAATCTACGCGCCTGTCTCAAAGAAGGCAAAATCGATCAGCAGGCATTTGATCATTTACGTAAAACTTATCCGCTGCGTCGTGAGTGGGCAGCTCATGGTGGGCCGAAGGCATGACGATGACTTATCACCCCACTTGTGACCTTCAAGCCATGCACGCGCGTGCAACCTTATATCGTCAAATCCGCCAGTATTTCGCTGAGCGGGATGTATTAGAGGTTGAAACACCGATTTTGTCTCAAGCTGGTGTGACCGATGTGCATTTAGCCTCGGTACAGGCACAGCGCCATGTGCTGGGTAAACTGAATACGCATTATTTGCAGACCTCACCCGAATTTGCTATGAAGCGCTTATTGGCCAGTGGTAGTGGACCCATTTACCAAATCTGTAAGGTCTTCCGCAATGATGAGCATGGACGCAAGCACAATAGCGAATTCACCATGCTGGAATGGTATCGCCCGGGATTTAGCTTAAAAGATCTGATGTTTGAAGTATCGGATTTGCTGAATGTGACTTTGAAAGCACGTTTTGGCGAAGTCCGTCCGACCATTCTGAGCTATAAACATGCTTTCATGGATCGTCTGGATCTCAATCCACTTCAAGCCACTTTACAGGAACTGAAAGATTGCTGCCGCCGCGTTGGACTCAATCTGGATTTAGGCGAGGATCGTCTCGGTTATATCGACCTGTTATTTTCACATATGGTTGAACCGAGTCTGGGTTTTGATACTGCAGTATTCCTGACTGATTTCCCCCCTGAAATGGCATCACTGGCCAAAACCCGAACCGATGAAGATGGTGAACTGGTCGCCGCACGTTTTGAACTGTATATCGAAGGTTTAGAATTGGCCAATGCCTATGATGAGCTGATTGATGCCGACGTATTGCGTTCGCGCTTTGAGGCGGATAATGCAGAACGGGCCAAGCTGGGCTTGCATGTCATGCCCATCGATGAGTATTTACTGGCGGCTTTACCGAATATGCCGGAATGTTCTGGAATTGCCCTTGGAATTGACCGTTTGTTGATGATTGCAACCAATCAAATGAAACTGGAGCAGGTGATTACTTTTCCGGCAGATATTTCCTGATGATGCGGATTCAATATTTCTTAATTCCTTTTTTGATAAAGAGAAATTAAGCTATAAAAAAAGCACCCGAGGGTGCTTTTTTTATTATTCAATTGCTACGGTTTGTTGTGCTTTGAGTTCACCGAGTGCCTGAATCCGTCGTTCAATCAGCATTTCGCCAATATCCGGTCCCTGAATGTCGGCAGGCAGGTCTTGTGCCTTGATGGCACGTACGGTCTGCATGGCATCAAGGACATATTGTGCTTGTGGATAGACACGATCTTCCAGACCCAAACGGCCACGTGAATCACATTCACACGCCTGAACGAAAGCTTCGACACGTTCAGGACGACGTAACACATCCAGACGTTGCAATAATCGCCATAAGGTTCCCGGCTTAAGATTAAAGGCCTGATGGCATTTTAGATGCTCTTTGCACACTGCTAAAGCCAGCTGCTTGGTATACGTCGGCACTTTTAAGCGGTCACATAGTTCATTCACTGGCTTGATGCCTCGCTCTTCATGCATGATATGTCGCGGTAATTCTTCAACTGGCGTCAAAGCTTTTCCTAAGTCATGCACTAAAACGGCAAAACGTACATCCAGACTATAATTTTGACGACACGCCTGCTGCAAGGACATCATGGTATGAATGCCACAGTCAATTTCCGGATGATATTCAGGGCGCTGTGGAATGCCATATAAGGCGTCAATCTCAGGGAAGAGTACCTTTAAAGCACCACATTGACGTAATACTTCAAAATACACATCAGCATGACGTTCGGATAAAGCACGGGAAGTCTCTTTCCAGACGCGTTCCGGTGTCAATGCATTTAATTCACCGGATTCAGTCAAGCGTTGCATTAATGCCAAGGTTTCATCGGCAATCACAAAGCCTGCACTCGTATAACGGGCAGCAAAACGGGCAATCCGCAGTACCCGTAATGGATCTTCGACAAAGGCATCGGAAACATGACGTAGAATCCGGTTTTCCAGATCCTGTTGACCGCCATAAGGATCATAAACCTGGCCGGCATCATCCATGGCCATAGCATTAATGGTCAGATCGCGACGAATCAGATCTTGCTCCAGTGTAACGCTGACATCGGTATGAAACTCAAAACCATGATAACCGGCGCCAGATTTACGTTCGGTACGCGCCAGTGCATATTCTTCTTTTGTTTGGGGATGTAGAAAAACAGGAAAATCTTTGCCTACGGGCTGATAGCCTAAGTCAAGCATTTGCGCGGGAGTTGCACCAACGACCACATAATCTTTTTCGTGATAGGGGTGTCCGAGCAAATGATCTCGAACTGCGCCGCCTACTAAATAAACTTGCATGAAAAAACCTCTATTCTTACAAGCATCATGCTACAGAATAGAGGTTTTCTCAAGTTAAGAAACGAGGCTGATGCGTCGTTATCTTGTCATTGGCTTAAAGTGCATCTTGTTCTGCTTGCTGGATTTCTGCAACAGTCAGTGCAGTCATGTTGATCACACGGCGCGTGGTCGCAGTCGGCGTCAAAATGTGGACAGGTTTCGCAGCACCCAACAGAATTGGACCAATCGTTACGTTGTTGCCTGAAGTTGCTTTTAACAGGTTAAACGAGATATTGGCTGCATCCAGATTCGGCATGATCAGCAAGTTTGCAGAGCCTTTGAAACGTGAATTCGGGAATGCAAACTGACGAATGTTCTCATCCAGTGCAGCATCACCGTGCATTTCACCTTCAACTTCCAGCTCAGGCGCGATTTCAGACAGGATGTCATATACCTTACGCATTTTTTGCGCGCTGGCATCATGCTGGTCTGAACCGAAGCTTGAATGAGAAAGCAGGGCAATACGTGGTGTCATACCGAAACGGCGGACTTCTTCAGCCGCCAGAATGGTCATTTCAGCCAGCTGTTCAGCCGTTGGATTAGTATTGACATAGGTATCGGCAATGAACAGGTTGCGGTCTTCAAGCATCAAGGCATTCAGGGTAAAGAAGGTGTTATGACCATCTTTCTTGCCAATGATGTTGCTGACAAAGTCCAGATGAATGTCGTAGCTTGAATACGTACCACACAGCATACCGTCTGCCATACCATGTTTCACAAGCATCGCTGCGATTAGGGTCGAGCGGCGACGTGCTTCACGCTGTGCATATTCAGGCGTTACACCCTTGCGCTGCATGATGTTGTAGTAATCGTCTGCAAACATTTCGTAGTTCGGGTTCTTTTCCTGATCGACAATCGTGATATTCACGCCATCTTCAAGACGTAGACCCAATTTTTTGATGTTGGCTTCAATTACAACTGGGCGACCCACCAGAATTGGAATTGCCAGACCATCATCTACCGCAATTTGAACTGCGCGAAGTACACGCAGGTCTTCACCTTCCGCATAAGCAATACGTTTAGGATCAGATTTGGCTTGTTCGAAAATCGGTTTCATCATGAATGCAGAGTTGTAGACAAACTCAGACAAACGTTGACGATAATGTGAGAAATCTTTGATTGGGCGCGTCGCGACACCAGAATCCATGGCTGCTTGTGCAACAGCAGGTGCGATTTCTAGAATCAAACGTTGATCCAGTGGTCCCGGAATCAGGTATTCACGGCCAAATGATGCAGATTTTTCACCATAAGTCGCCGCATCAGCTTCAACGTGTGCCATACGCGCGATCGCGTGGACACAGGCAATTTTCATTTCTTCGTTAATGGTGGTTGCACCAACGTCCAATGCACCACGGAAGATGTACGGGAAGCACAGTGCGTTATTCACCTGGTTCGGATAGTCAGAACGGCCAGTTGCCATGATCACGTCATCACGTACTTCATGCGCATGTTCAGGCAGAATTTCTGGATCCGGGTTTGCCAAGGCAAAGATGATCGGATCTTCAGCCATGACCTTGACCATTTCTTTGGTCAAAATGCCCGCAGCAGAAAGACCGAGGAACATGTCTGCACCCGCAATCACGTCACCGAGCTGAGTAGCTTCGATGTCTTGTACATAGGCTTTCTTGGATTCATCCAGGCCTTCACGATGCGTAGTCAGCAGACCGCGTGAATCGGCAACGATGATGTTCTCTTTTTTAGCACCCAGAGCGCAAAGCAGATTCAAACAAGACAGTGCAGCAGCACCCGCGCCTGAAGCCACAATCTTGATGTCTTCAATTTTTTTGCCGTTGATTTGTAACGCATTGAGGAGCGCAGAACCGACAATGATCGAAGTACCGTGCTGATCATCATGGAATACCGGGATATTCATGCGTTCACGCAATTTTTGCTCGATATAGAAACACTCTGGCGCCTTGATATCTTCAAGGTTAATCCCGCCGAAAGTCGGTTCTAATGCAGCGACAATATCCACAATTTTGTCTGGATCATTTTCAGCAATTTCGATATCGAATACATCAACGCCAGCAAATTTTTTGAATAATACGCCTTTACCTTCCATAACAGGTTTAGAAGCCAAAGGACCAATATTACCCAGGCCAAGCACGGCAGTACCATTGGTCACGACAGCAACCAGGTTACCACGAGCCGTATACAATGCAGCAGTTGAAGGGTCGCGTTCAATCTCAAGACATGGTGCAGCTACGCCAGGCGAGTAAGCAAGGGCCAAGTCACGTTGGTTGACCAATTGTTTGCTTGGTGTAACGCTGATTTTCCCCGGGGTAGGAAATTCGTGATAGTAAAGGGCCTGTTGCTTTAAAGATTGTTCGTCCATCAGTCTCTCGATCGTTGTAAAGATTACCCGGTCAGCGGGCAAAAAATTTATTTATGTTCCTGAATATACCATTTGTTGGCCAGTTCGGACAGACAAAGACGGCCGTTTTTCCAACAAACTTATTGTGCTCGGGTATGGACTTAGACTTGAGATATATAAGTCTGATGCGTCTTGTCTCGTACTAAATAAGCGGTTGCATCCTGCTCAGGAAGCGGTTTGGAAAATAAGTAACCCTGGGCAATATCACAGTCTAAATCACGTAGATATTCTAGCTGTTCTTCAGTCTCGATCCCTTCCGCGACCACGGTCATGCCCATGGCTTTACCCATGGCCACCATGGCGCTGACAATCGCTGCCTGCTTGTTTTCCCCAATCTTGCAAACAAAACTGCGATCAATTTTTAAGGTATCAATAGGGAAATCAGCAAGATAGGAGAGGGAGGAATAACCTGTACCAAAATCATCTAGGGCAATATGAATATGTCGCTGTTTAATCTCATTCAGCAGATTTTTAACCGCTTCCGAATTTTCGATTAAAGAAGATTCGGTAATTTCCAGTTCCAGACTGGCGCCAGAAATATGGTTGTCTGCAATGGCTTGGTCCAGATCATCAAGTAATTGACCACGACGCAATTGCTGCGCCACGATATTGACTGATACACAAATATGATTAAAGCCCAGATCATTCCATTGGCGAATCTGTTTAGCGGCCTGCTGGATCACCAGACGGCCAATGTCTGAAATCAGGCTGGTCTGTTCAGCTAACGGTATAAATAGGCCTGGTGCGATAATGCCTTTTTCTGGATGGTTCCAGCGAATCAGCGCTTCGAAGCCATAAATGCTTTGATCGCTGAAATTGATTTTTGGCTGATAATACACCACCAGTTCATTATTCTGGATTGCTTTGCGCAAATCACGTTCCAGGAAAACTCCTTTGTTCTGTAAAGCATTATTTTCACTGGAATAAAAATGAATGGTATTGCCGCCGAGATTTTTGGCTTCGTTCAATGCCTGTTCAGCGCAGTTATTTAAATAATCCAGCTGACGGCCATGATCCGGATAAAATGCTACTCCCATGGACAGGGTAATCACATGCTCCTGACCGTAAATATTAAATGGTCTGCTAAAGGCCTGAGCAATGCGTTCACAATGGTGCTGAACTGAAGGGCGAATATGCGAAATTTCATAGAGAATGGCAAAATCATCACCGTTTAGATGTGCCACAAATAGCGCTTCTGCATTGGTCATGCGCAGCCGCTGCGCCACCTGACGTAAAAGTTCATCACCACCGTTATTGGACAGGTATTCATTCAATGGCCGGAAACGGTCGATGTTAAGCCGAATCACCGCCATCTCTTTAATAGAGTCTTTTTGCGAAACCAGATATTGGTGCAGCTGATAGTTATAATAGAAGCGGTTCGGTAAATCGGTCAGCGTGTCGTAATTTTCCAGATAGGACAGGCGCTGTTCCTGTAATTTACGTTCAGTCAGATCTGAGACAATGCCAATATAATGGGTAATCCGGCCTTCATCATCAGTCACGGCATTAATATGCAGCCATAAAGTCGACTCTTTACCAGACAGAAATTTGGCATAAACCTCTCCATCATAAGAGCCAATCTTTTGAATCTGTTTGACAATATTGGCCTGAAAAGTACGTTGCTGGGATTTATTTTGCACCGCAATATCAAATAAGGATTTACCGATAATTTCGTCACGCTCAAAACCGCTCAGGTATTCGTAGTGAGGATTGACATCGATATAATCCAAATCAGGATTCAGAATGAAAATGCCTTCCGCAGCCTGTTCCAGTACACTGGCCACCAGCTTTAAACGTTCCTGAGACAGACGTTCCTGCTGGATATCACGACGGATGCCGACCATGCGCAAGGGTTTTTTATTTTTAGGATCACGACTGATCACCCGACCAATATCATGCACCCAACTCCAGCCACCTTCACTGAGCTTGATCCGGTAAGTGGCATCATAGCGTTTAATCTGGCCACGCAGATGTTGTTTCATATTGCGCTTAAAATAGTCCAGATCTTCGGGGTGAATCAGATACTGTAATTGCAAATGGTGGTCTTTGGAATCGCGCAGAATCTTTTCGTCTTTATGATTGGTTAAGGTGATGCTGCGCTCTTGAATATTCCAGTCCCATGGCCGAATACCGGCAATTTCATGTGCAAGTTTTAGATTCTGCTGCTGATTCTTCAGGTCATGATTGATCTGTTCAATATCATAGGTACGTTCCCGTACTTTTTGCTCCAGCAATTGGTTACTGAGCTGTAATTGCTGTTCAATATCTTTGGATTTATTGACTTCAGTTTTGAGTTGCTGGCACAGTTCATCAGTCCAATGCACTTGCTGTTCTGCATTTTTCACCAAAATATCATTTTCCGCATACAGACGTGAGGTGCGGCTGTGAATTCGATAACTACTTGTCGCGCACAGCAGAATCACTATGAGCGCAAAGTTTAAGGCCAGACCAAAAAAGGGATTGGAATGACCGACATGGTCAAGCTGCGACAGTAAAAAAGGGAATAAGGACGGCAAAAAGACCAGACAAAAATAGCTCAGTTTCTGGGTTAGGTAGGTTAAACCGAAAGCTTGGGTAACAATCAGCAACAAGGCAGACAAGGTCAGTGCTTCAATATCTTCAAATGCAGGATTGGCCTGTGGCAAATAATAATAAATCGTAAAAATACCTGCCGCGATACTGATGCCAACAGCCAGACTCTGTATCTGTAACCAGCGGTGTGCACTTTTCTGGTTATATTGTTCAGGTTTAAAATACAGCGTACTTACCAGCCAACACATGCTGACCAGAAATTCTGTCAGAATAAACCAGGTATTAAAATACGTATTAGACGGGCTATATTGAATGTGATAAATACAAAAAATATAAAGGCAGATCACCATTATACTGAGCAAAAAATAGCGACTATGACGAAGCGTGTTCGCAATCTGAGCATCATGTAAATGCTGCTGAATATAGTCGTCCTGATTATCAACCATGTGATTCAATGCCTGTATTCATCCTAAACGGTTTTCGTCCTTGTGCATTGTTATTATAAAAAACCCCAGGAAATGTGTGAAATCAATTAATAAGTATTTATTATTCTTTAGTCGAGATTAGATGTCTTAAAAATAAAAATCAACAAAATTAAAGACAAATTTTTACTCATCCGATGAACTAAAGCACATAATTCAAAATTGACAGGGCAACAACAGGAGCAGTTTCGGTACGCAGGACGCGCTCACCTATACACCAGTTGAGAAAACCTTTCTGGTTTGCGGCACTAATTTCTGCCTCACTCAGGCCACCTTCAGGGCCAATCAGCAGGGCAAGATCTAAGGTCGCCTCTGCCAGTACATCTGTTTCATCTTTATTGGGTGCTAAAACCAGTTTGGTGTTTGGCAATTCATTTTCTAGCCATTTTTCAAGTGAGATGGGCGCTAAAATCTTGGGTACAATGTTTAGACCACATTGTTCACAAGCGGCAATGGCAATACCTTGCCAGTGATCCAGTTTTTTCTGGTCACGATCATACTTTAAACGCATTTCACAACGATCTGAAGTCAGCAGCTGAATTTCGGAAACGCCCAGTTCGACTGCTTTTTGAATCGCATAATCCATACGGTCGCCTTTGCTCATCACCTGACCGAGCAAAGCCTGGAACTTAGGTGTGCGATTGGCAGGATTAAATGCATTGACTGAGACGGTGGCTGATTTTTTAGCAACCTCGGTTAAAGTCACGTCATATTCGCCACCCTGTCCATTGAACAGGGTCGCGCTTTCACCGACTTGTGCGCGTAAAACCTTTACCCAATGATGAAATACAGTTTCCGTAAGCTCAAGGCTGACATCAACAGTTAAATCAGCATCTATATAAAAACGTGGCATTGATCGTTCTACTCAAAAAGTCGGTGAAATAAAGGGCTTAAGCTAAACCAAGATCAGTGACCAGCTGACGGGTCGGGTCAGTGGTATTCATGGTATAGAAATGCAAGCTTGGTGCACCACCTGCAAGCAGACGCTCACAGAATTTAACCACAACTTCATGGCCAAAGGCTTTAATGCTGGCAGTATCGTCACCATAAGTTGCCAGTTGCTTACGAATCCAGCGTGGAATCTCGGCACCGGTACCATCAGCAAAACGAATCAGGTTGCTGGCATTGGTAATTGGCATGATGCCAGGGGCAACCGGAATATCGATTCCTGCTTTCTGGATCCGATCTACAAAATAGAAATAGGCATCTGGATTGAAGAAAAACTGGGTTAAAGCGGCATTGGCACCGGCCTGAACTTTTTCAACAAAGTGCTGAATGTCTTTGTCAAAGCTTTCTGCCTGTGGATGCATTTCCGGATAAGCTGCGACTTCAATTTTAAAATGATCGCCTGAATGTTCGCGGATAAAGCGAACCAGATCAGCTGCATAAGGTAATTCACCCAAACCCACTTGGCCTGAAGGCAAGTCACCACGCAGGGCAACAATACGGTTAATGCCTTGAGATTTGTACAGGTCTAGAAGTTCAGCAATACGTGCTTTGTCATCGCCAATACAAGACAAGTGAGGGGCGACAGGTGCACCTTTTCCATTAAAGTCATTGATGGTAGACAGGGTGCGTTCACGGGTCGAACCGCCAGCACCATAGGTCACAGAAAAGAATTCTGGATTTAAGAGTTGTAACTCTTGATGTACAACCTTGAGTTTTTCCGCGCCTACATCAGTTTTGGTTGGGAAGAATTCAAATGAAATTGGAATCTGTTTAGACATGTTCAAATCCTTTTTTATAAATACTTGTATTAATTCTTTACCCTCACCCTGACCCTCTCCCAAAGGGAGAGGGGGAAACCTCACGATTTATGAATCAGGGGGTAAGTCCTCTCCTTTCAGGAGAGGACTTAGGAGAGGTAAAAACTTAGTATTTATAAGCATCCGCTTTAAACGGACCTTCAACTTGAACGCCCAAGTAATCCGCTTGTTCTTGAGTCAATTGAGTCAAGACACCACCGAAACCAGCAACCATCGCAGCAGCAACCTCTTCATCTAATTTCTTAGGAAGAAGCTCTACACGAATTTGTGCAGCTTTTTCAGATTCTGGAAGATCAGCAAATTTCTCAGCGAACAAATGCATTTGACCCAATACCTGGTTGGCAAATGAACCATCCATAATACGTGATGGGTGACCAGTCGCATTACCCAGGTTCACCAAACGGCCTTCAGAAAGAAGGATCAGGTAATCATTTTCATTTTCTGAACGATACACTTGGTGTACTTGAGGTTTAACTTCAACCCACTTGTAACCACGTAGGTAAGCTGTATCAATTTCAGTATCGAAGTGACCGATGTTACATACAACAGCGCCCGCTTTTAATGAATCAAGCATTGCTGAATCACAAACGTGGTAGTTACCCGTAGTCGTTACGATCAGGTCAGTATTCTGAAGAAGGTCAACATTGATGTCTTCTTTCTTGCCAGTTTGCACACCATTTTTGTATGGAGATACAACTTCGTAACCGTCCATGCATGCTTGCATTGCACAAATTGGATCAACTTCAGTTACGCGTACAATCATGCCTTCTTGACGAAGGGATTGAGCAGAACCTTTACCTACGTCACCGTAACCGATTACCAGCGCACGACGGCCAGATAAAAGCATATCTGTACCACGTTTGATTGCATCATTTAGTGAGTGACGGCAACCGTATTTGTTGTCGTTTTTAGACTTGGTTACTGAATCATTTACGTTGATTGCAGGAACTTTTAAAGTGCCATCACGAAGCATTTCGTACAGACGTTGAACACCTGTCGTTGTTTCTTCAGTTACACCGTGAATTTTTGCAATCACTTCTGGGTATTTTTCGTGAACAAGTAGCGTTAAATCACCGCCATCGTCAAGAATCATGTTGGCATCCCAAGGTTTGCCATTTACATTGATTTGTTGTTCAAGACACCACATGTATTCTTCTTCAGTTTCGCCTTTCCAAGCAAATACAGGAATGCCCGCAGCAGCGATAGCAGCAGCAGCATGGTCTTGAGTAGAGAAGATGTTACATGAAGTCCAGCGAACTTCAGCGCCCAATTCAACCAGTGTTTCAATTAAAACGGCAGTTTGAATGGTCATGTGGATACAGCCGAGAATTTTCGCGCCTGCAAGTGGTTTTGCTGCTGAGTAGCGTTTACGCAGACCCATGAGGGCTGGCATTTCAGCTTCAGCAAGTTTAATTTCTTTACGGCCGTAATCAGCAAGTGAAATATCAGCAACTTTGTAATCTGTAAATGAAGCAGTAACCGCGTTCATCAGGATCTCCTAGGAAAAAATAGATTGGATCGTTCTGTTCGCGGATGCCGTTGTTGATCAGAACGAATGTCTGACCGATGGTCGAGCCTAGCGATTTTACATTTAGTGCCTGTAAAACGTCGCAGCATCCCTCGACTAGCGCCGTATTGTACTTGGATTCTATGAATGAGCCAAGTTGAAAAAAGATAATATTAATTGTTTTCTAAGCTTTGAGTTTTTAACTGATCAAAAGCCTGTCAGCCTGTAGGCATTAAAATCGAATATTTTCTATTTATTCTTTTTTTTTGATTCTCCCGCCTAACAGGGGAGTAAGCACGATATTTAATTTTATCGTCATTATTATGCGTTTAAAAAAGCCCATCATCTGAAGGGCTTCTTTTCTTTATTTAGTATCTTGCTCAGCAGCATCCGCTTTTTGGGTCCAGAATTCTGCTTGTTCCTCATCGCCCTCTACGCCTAAACCATTGGCATAAATAAAAGCAAGATCGCGCATGGCCTGAACTTCACCCCATTCCGCAGCCTGTTTGACTAAAGAAATCGATTTCTCTACATCTTTTTCAATTACATCACCGCGACGGTAGAAACCTGCCAGTTCTAAAGTCGCAGCAGGGTGCTTCTCAATATTGGCCTTGCTTAACCAGTAATAGGCTAACTCAAAGTGAGCTTTGGATTCTTCCGGATCTTCTTCTGCTAATTCTTTGGCATAAACGGTATAACCTTCACCTAACCAATACATTGCATCAACCAGTCCGCCGTTGGCAGCTTTCAATGCCCATTCTTCAGCCAGAATGATGTCATCATCATGCTCGCTTTGCATATACAGTTCAGCCAGTTCAAATTGCGCTTCAGCATTGCCCGCTAAGGCAAGATTAGTCAGGGCAGCAGAGGGAGAAACACGCTGGGTCATATCAACATCTCAAAAATATTGTGGGTAGACTAAAAGGTTTAAAGAAAAAAAGCCAATCCGAAGATCAGCTTTTAAAAAGGTAGTGATGAATCAATCAACTAGATCAAGCAAATAATCCCTGAGATCGAGGCTATGAACACACAGAACATTACGATCACTTTAATTCTACTTGCCAGATAACTCAGACTTAAACCCACGAACAATGCTGCCAAAGTCAGACTTCCCAGCCAGTAACTGATCATGTTGCTGATTGTGCCAGTGAGTAGGCAAAGGATAAGTGCCATAATCAAGATCACCCAGCCAATGATGGTGGCTAATCTGGTTTTGGAAGCATCTAACTCTTTAGCAAAGATCTGTTTTTGATGCTTGGACATAGATGCTGCAAGCACAAAGAAACCGAGGCTGGTTAAAGCCCAAATCAATAAGAAGAACATCATGCCTGATTTTCCTTGAGAGTAGCTTTGGCCTTTTTAAGCGGCAAACCGGTATGGTTTTTAACTTTCTTGAAAGCAAACCAGAACAGGATCGCAAGAACCCACATCGCCAGATCAAAAGAAGCAATCATCCACTGATCATGCAGGATGCTATTCCAGATCGCCTGACCACCCGTCAGGAAGTTCAGGATTGGCAACAATGCGAATGCCACAGTTGCAAGCATTAGAAGCTCTAGCCAGGCTTGTCGATTGCTACGAATTATGGCATACAGCAAAGTCAGCAACCAGACGATAAAGAAGCTACGAATTTCCCAGTTTAAACGCATTTCCATGTCTGCCGGAATAATACGATTGGCATAAAAGTAGGCAGCACAAGCAATAGGTAAACCAATAATGGCAGCGATATTGGTCACTTCCACAAGACGATAACCAAAAGATTTATAACCTTGTTTCTGTTGTTGCGGGGCACGTTTGACACACCATAGAATCAAACCGGTCGCAATCATCAAGGTGCCCACCACACCTGACATGAACAATAACCAGCGTAGAGCCAAGTCCACGCCACGTGCTTCATGCAATGTGGTGAATACATTATAAATACCATTTGCGACTGAAGGCGGTTTCAGTGTGGTTTGATCCGGCTTTAATTCACCTGTCACGCCATTGAAAGCAAGACTCGGATAAACACTACGATAAGCCACACTGACTCCATTTAAGGCACGAAGCTCAATTTCGGCTTTAGCGGTATTTGGCTGGATAATGTTAATTGTACCAACCGGATTATTTTTCCATTCTTTCTCGGCTGTTGCCAAGATCGGAGCCAGATCGGTTAACGCTGCAGGAGGTGCAGCTTGCATTTCATCACGAGAGCGGCGTCCTGCACCCCGTGCCGACATTTCACCACGCTCGCCACGATTTTCTCTCTCAGCTTGCGGTCGACGTTCTTTACTCTCACTATGGCTTTCACGGGATTCAGCCTGAATGCTGTTGTCCTGAATCAAGCTCTTGCGTTGATCTTGCAGAAATGCACCTCGATTTTCATAAATCTGGTTAACACCCCAAGGCATCAGGGTAAAGAGCAGCAGTAATAAGCCACTGAAGGTAATCATGATATGAAAGGGCAGGGCAAATACCGCAGTAGCATTATGCGCATCTAGCCAGGAACGCTGACCTTTGCCTGGACGGAAAGTGAAAAAGTCTTTGAAGATTTTTTTATGGGTAATTACACCGCTGATGATCGCTACCAGCATGAGCAGGGTCGCAATGCCGACAATCCAGCGTGCCCAGATTCTTGGCAAACCATACAATTCAAAATGAAAGCGGTATAGGAAGGAGCCACCACGTGTTTCACGCGCTTGCAAAACTTCACCCGTGGCGCTGTCAATCGTCACACGGGTACCGCCACGACGGGCACGCGGATCTTCGCCGGTACTACGAATAGTCAGGGTGGTGGTATTTTGGCGTGAGTTAGGAAGTTGGATCGCCCAGCTGCCAGCATCCGGATGATGCTGTTGCAGATAAGCTAATGCCACACGCGTCTGTTCGATCTGGGTCTTTTGCGGGACTGACTGATGAAATTCCGGTTTCATCCAGATGCTGATTTCATTCTGGAAAAAACTCAAGGTTCCAGTTAAAAATATCGCATATAAAAGCCATCCTAAAATCAGACTGGCCCAAGTATGCAACCACGACATCGACTGGCGTGGACCTTCCTGTTTTGCATCTACTCTCATTCTAATTTCCTAGGAATTTATAGGTGATATAGAGCAAAACACTGGGAATCACGATCCCGAGCGTGGCTTTCATGGTCTTGTTCACCATAAATACCCAGATAAAAGCTACAGTATTTAAGCTAAAACCAATCAGAGTGGCCGACATGGCTGCGCTGCTTCCAGCATTCATAAATAACTGGGCAATCACGATCGCGGTCAGCGAAGCAAGGATATAACCGCCGACACCCGCCAGAAGAAAGCGATATAAAATCATCCCACGATAAGCCAGCATATTTGCTTTGACTTTATTTTTGCTTGAGGGATTTGGTGCAGTAACTGTTCCAGTCGCTATGGCTTGCATATTCGGACTATTCATCATCGAAAATTCTGTCTTTAAACTTGTTAAGTGATTTTAATGCGAATGATAACAATTATTGTTTATATTTTAAATACGAAATATAAAAGTATTTATATGAAAAATAAAAAGAACTATTTTTTAACTTTAAAGAGGAGGGCAGTACGGGAAGTGTTGAACAAAATATAGAAGCTTTAAAAATAAAAACAGCGGCCCGAAAGCCGCTGTTTAAAAATAATTGATCGAGAATTAGTCTTGCTGAATACCTGCAACCACCCAGTCCTGATTTGAACCTGCTGGTTTAGTAAAGTGCCAGATTTCCGCAAATGGCTGTGGCAAGCTGTTCAAGTCTTCGCTGACCGTACCGGTGAAACGTACGCTGACAATATACTGGCCATTGTCTGTAGATGAGTCGACGACCATCGCATTCAGATTTGAAAACTCGGCAACATCCTGATCCTGATTGTTCATGATGTCGTTATACATTGACTGATAAAGATCAGGGGTCAAGTAACGCTGAATTTCAGAAATGTTGCTTGCTGTATTCATAGACTGAATATGGTTAAAACGCTGACGCGCTACACGCAAGAACGCTGCAGGTTCAGTACCATCCGGTAACTGGCTGCCACTTTGGGTATAAGCTGTACCAAAAGGCGCGTTATTTACTGGAGCAGAACCGAACGGAGCATTATTGCTTGACGTTTGATTACCCACGTTCTGGCCAAAAATATTGGTACTGTCACCACCGCGAGGTGTAGCCGGTGCTTGACCAAAAGGTGCTGTATTACCAGCACCGCTATTTGGTGCGTATGGGTTAGAAGCTACTTTTTTTTTTGCGCCCATTTTACGGAAAATGAAGAAGGCAACAGCAGCAGCAAGAAGGATCCAGATCCAGCCCGGAATACCACCTTTTTCCTCTTCTGCTTGAGCAGCCTGAGCTTCAGACGCTGCTACACTTTGATCATCCGCCAAGGCGTTGGCAGCAACTGCACCAATCGCAGCACCGGCTACACCCGCAGCAACCATACCGCCGACACCCGGACCAGATTTTTGCTGGGTTGCAGCACCGGCAACTGGCGCTTGTTGAGCAGGCGCAGCTTGACGAGGTTGTTGATAAGATTGAGTAGGCTGTGCAGAACGTTGCATGCCGTGACTTTTACCGCCACCGGCACGTTTTGCTTCAGCTGCAAAAGGCGCAACCAATAAAACTGCTGTCAAGATACCTGTGATCAAACCGCGCTGTCGAACTTCCATTCATTTTTCCTATGAGAATAAAACCTGTTTGTACAGTCTATTTATATAGGCTTTGTGTGGAATTTCAATCAAAAATCTGTATTTTTTTGCTCTTTATACCAAATAGGCCAGTTCATAGTTAGTTGAGTTCATCACTTAGCGCCATTGCCTCGCTCAAGGCTTCATGTAAACGCGCAACTGCAATAATTTGCACGCCTTCAATGGATTTTTGCGGTGCATTGCCGCGAGGGACAATAATGTATTTAAACCCATGCTTGATCGCTTCTTTTAGGCGTTCCTGGCCGTTCGGCACAGGACGAATCTCTCCAGACAGTCCGACTTCACCAAAAACCGCCAGCTGTTGCGGCAAGGCTTTGCCACGGATACTGGAAGCGCAGGCGAGAAGTACCGCCAGATCCGAACCGGTTTCGGTGATTTTCAAACCACCGACGATATTGACATAAACATCCTGGCCGGAGGTTTGCACACCGCCATGCCGATGCATGACTGCAAGGAGCATATTTAGACGGTTCTGATCCAAGCCAAGTGCTACACGTCTTGGTTGGCCATGTGCATCATCGACCAGCGCCTGAACCTCAACCAGAAGCGGGCGCGTACCTTCGCGGCTGATCATTACAATCGAACCGGGAATGGCTTCATCATAACGGCTTAAAAAGATGGCTGAAGGATTAGATACTTCGCGCAGACCTTTGTCGGTCATGCCGAACACACCGAGTTCATTGACCGCACCAAAACGGTTTTTAACCGCTCGGATCATTCGGTAACGTGAATCCGACTGGCCTTCAAAATACAGTACACAGTCGACCATATGTTCCAGTACACGTGGGCCGGCCAGGGCGCCCTCTTTGGTTACATGACCGACCAAGAATAAAGATGTGCCGCTATTTTTGGCAAAACGGGTCAGCAGGGCCGCTGATTCACGAATCTGTGAGACACCGCCCGGGGCAGATTGCAGGGTTTCGGTATACAGGGTTTGGATTGAATCCAGAATGGCTACTGCAGGACGTTGCTGTGCTAGTACTTCACAAATACGTTCGACGCAGGTTTCTGCCATGACTTTGAGCTGGTCAGTTGGCAGATCCAGACGCTGGGCACGTAAAGCCACCTGAGACAAGGATTCCTCACCGGTCACATACAGGGCCGGATTTTTGGCAGATGCCATGTGCGTGGCTGTTTGTAGCAAGATGGTGGATTTACCAATCCCGGGATCACCGCCGATCAGAACCACCGAACCGGTCACTAGTCCGCCACCCAAGACCCGATCAAATTCGCTAATACCCGTCGGCAGACGGGTTTCATGAGAGACTGAGACCTGATTTAAGGTAGTAATACTGGACGCCTGGCCTGCATATCCACCACCAATTTTTGGCTGGGCGCGATGTGTCACTGCCGGTGCAATGGTCACCTCAACCAGGCTGTTCCATTCCCCGCATTCAGAACACTGCCCCGACCATTTTGGATGATCGGCACCACATTGTTCACAACGATACACACTTTTTGCTTTAGCCATATTTGAAGATGAAGCGATTGAAATTGAGTGACAGCATAGCGGTGAATGCCATCGAAAACCAAGCCTTTCACCTGAAAAATCATGGTTTTTACGACAAGGTTTGTCGCTTTTATTTATGCTGATTTGAATACTGTGCGGTAACGCCGTCTATAATGCCTATCTTGTTATGCTGGAATGGAACAGATCTTGTCACAATTGCTGAAACATATTGATGCGATCGCACGTGAAAAAAACCGTGATGTGTTATTCGTGCATTTTGATCATTATGTACATCCAGATCGGGATGCAAACTCGGTTCGCCAGATGTTGATCGGCTGGCTAGAGCAACAGGGGATTGCCTATATGCCGTGTTTAGGTGTGGATCAAACCGTCCATAGTGAAATCTACCTAGGTGGTCTTTATCTGGATGTACCTTTTGATCTGCATCATAAAACCTATCAAAAACTGAGTGAGTATCTGGAAGATGAACAGGGCAATATGAAAATTAAAGGCATTCAGTTTTTTGTTTTATCTTTAGGACTGGCACTGGAGCTTGAATCTGAGTGGGACAAGCTGGCTTGTAGTGGTTTACGTTGCTAAATTTTCATGATGAAGAATGGAAAAGATGAAACAGAAAAAGCCACGATTAACGTGGCTTTTTACTATTTTGGCTTGAGTAGTTAAATAACTTGTCAATTAATAAAGTTCACCAGATTTACGTCTTGCAATGAAGTCTTTCGATTCTTTGGCAATGACCCCAGATAGCAATAATAATGCGATTAAGTTCGGCACCGCCATCAGGCCGTTAAAGGTATCGGCGAATAGCCAGACCAGATCCAGTGTTGCAATGCAGCCGATAAACACTGAGGCAATATAAATAATGCGATAGGGCAAAACGAATTTTTCGCCAAGTAAATAGCTGGTACATTTTTCGCCATAGTAGCTCCAGCCCAAAATGGTGGAATAAGCGAAGAAAATGATCCCGAAAGTCACCACCCAGCCGCCAATACCAGGTAGCAGCTTGTCGAATACACCGATGGTCAATACGGCACCGGTTTGATCTCCGAATGAATTACCGGCCATGATATAACCCATCACCAGAACAATACCGGTAATTGAACAGACAATAATAGTATCAATGAAGGTACCGGTCATAGACACCAGACCTTGACGGGCTGGATGATCGGTTTTTGCCGCTGCAGCAGCAATCGGCGCAGAACCCATGCCGGCTTCGTTTGAGAATACACCACGTGCCACACCATAACGAATCGCCGCACCAATTGCACCGCCCACTGCGGCTTCTCCAGTAAAGGCATAGGTGAAGATGATTTTAAGCGCAGGAACGACCAGTTCGAGATTATTAAAAATGATAATTAATCCCCCTGCCACATAGCCTATAGCCATAATAGGAACAATCAGTGACGCTGCTCTGGAAATCGATTTAATCCCGCCCAAAATCACCAGTGCCGAAAAGGCAGTAATAATAATACCTGTCATCCAGGTTTCGATGCCCAAGCTGTTTTGCACTGCCAATGCTACGGTATTGGACTGTACGGAGCTGCCGATCCCAAAAGAAGCCAGTGCCCCGAACAAGGCAAAAATCAGCGCCAGCCATTTCCATTTCAGACCCCGCTCGATGTAGTACATCGGACCACCGGACATTTCACCTTTCTCATTTTTCACTCGGTATTTGACTGCCAGAACACCTTCGCCATATTTGGTCGCCATACCAAACAGGGCAGTCATCCACATCCAGAACACCGCACCCGGACCACCGAGGACACAGGCAGTGGCTACGCCGGCAATATTACCGGTACCAATCGTGGCAGAGAGTGCGGTCATGAGTGAAGCGAATTGGGAAATATCACCTGAATGGTCAGGATGCTTGCCAAAGACCTGTTTAAAGGCTAGGGGCAACATGCGGAACTGCCAGAACAATAAACGGAAGGTAAGGAATATCCCGGTACCAACAATCAGTACCAGCATATAAGGGCCCCAGACCCAGCCGCTTAAAGTTTCCATTAAACTTTGTAAATTTTGCATAAAATTCTTCTTATTGATCCATGTCTGTGTAGTTCGAGGTATTGATTAAAAAGCAATTGCTATGCCAGATGCATTCATCCTAAATGCATAAATTGGCTGAATAGTGTTTTATTTTTTACACAGTTTTAAAAATTTGACAAGAAATTACTCGAATCTTTCAGGTCAAAAATAAAGCAAAAATGTAACTGGAGAGCGATATAAGAAAAATAAATTAACTTCTTCAATTAATCAGGAAATACAAATGATGCAAATTTTATTTTTGTATTCAGCATTTTTTACGTTAATTTGTCGCGAGTAAAACTCAAAGTTGTAATTAATAATGTCAGAAAAATATAACAATTCATCGGCAGAGCACGGTGAATTAAAGCGGAGTTTGTCCAATCGGCACCTACAGTTAATTGCCATTGGGGGCGCCATCGGAACCGGCCTGTTTATGGGTTCGGGTAAAACCATCAGTCTTGCAGGTCCTTCGATTCTGGTGATCTATATGATCATCGGTTTTATGGTCTTTCTGGTGATGCGTGCATTGGGGGAATTGTTACTTTCCAATTTGCAATATAAATCATTTATTGATTTTGCCACGGATCTGATCGGGCCTTGGGCGGGATATTTTGTTGGCTGGACCTACTGGCTCTGCTGGATCACCATCGGGATCGCAGATCTGTCAGCCATTATTTATTATCTGCAATTCTTCAATAATGGTTTGCCCTTTAGCCCTGAAGAAGGCGTCATGATCAGTGTTGCCGCGATTGTGTTTATCATGGGGCTGAATCTGGTCACGGTAAAACTGTTTGGTGAAATGGAATTCTGGTTTGCCCTGGTCAAAATTATCGCCATTGTGGTGCTGATTGCCGTTGGCCTGTGGATGGTGTTTACCGGTTTTACCAATGATGCCGGTACGGTCGCATCCTTTAGTCATATCTGGGATCATGGCGGGATATTCCCAACAGGGGGATATGGTTTCTTGGCTGGATTCCAAATCGCCATTTTCGCCTTTGTCGGGGTAGAGCTGGTGGGGACTACAGCAGCTGAAACCAAAGACCCCGAAAAGAACCTGCCGAAAGCGGTGAACTCTATTCCGATTCGTATCATTATTTTCTATGTATTGGCATTGTTGATTGTGATGTCAGTGACTCCATGGAACCAGATTGACCCGAATGTTTCGCCCTTTGTAAACCTGTTCAGTCAGGCTGGCATTGCAGCGGCTGCGATTATCATGAACCTGGTGGTGTTGTCCTCGGTGATGTCCTCGATGAACAGTGGCGTATTCTCGACCAGTCGTATGCTGTTTGGCCTGTCACGTGAAGAGCAGGCACCGGTTGCCTTTGGTCGCCTGAACCGTCGCGCGGTCCCTGCAAATGCCCTGTATTTCTCTGCCGTGTGTTTGTTGCTGGGTGCAGCACTCCAGTATTTTGTTCCGGATACCGTTCGGGCCTTTACCTTGGCCACAACTTTATCCACGATTCTGTTTATTTGTGTCTGGATCATCATTATCTGGAGCTATATCGTGTATTACAAAACACGTCCAGAACTACATGCTAAATCAACCTTTAAGCTGCCAGGTGGTTTAGTGACCTGTTGGATCGTGATTATTTTCTTCCTGAGCATGATTGTGGTCTTGGCACTGGAAGAGGATACCCGTCAGGCACTGATGATCAGTCCGATCTGGTTTATCCTGCTAATCATTGGATATTTTGGTTTCTATAAACAGAAACATAAATAAACCTTATCAATAAAAACGTCAGCGATCTGCTGGCGTTTTTTTTTGTCTAAAGATACTCTCTAGCGTTTAACGCTTGGGTCATGCCGAATGATCGCGTTATACTTCATCGAAACTATTACATTAGGTGGTCAGATGCGCCAAGTCATTTGCTACATCAGTATCTTAGCGACAGGTCTTGCTCTTGCAGGTTGTGGACAGTCAGGGGCTTTGCACTTGCCGAATGATCCGAATTACGACAAGCGTGCCAAGTATCTGTTATACAAAAATACTGAAACTGAGCCTAAAGCGTCCGATGAAGAACGAGAGACACCTGTGCAACAACAGTTTGCTGCACCTACCGATTCAGACGTTAAAACCACACCATAACGCTTTCACAGAAAGGATACCTTCATGAGTTTCACCCGCATTAATGGGGTATTGCACGCTGAGCAATGTTCATTACAACAGCTCGCGGAGCAATTTAGCACACCACTCTATGTTTATTCCAAAGCCACTTTGGAAAAGCATTTTTTAGATATGGACCGTGCTTTTAACTTTATCGATCATCAAATCTGTTTTGCGGTAAAGTCCAACTCTAATCTTGCGGTATTGAATGTATTGGCCAAACAGGGCGCCGGTTTTGATATTGTGACGGGTGGTGAATTGGCGCGTGTGCTGAAAGCTGGTGGTGAGCCTTCGAAAATCGTATTTTCGGGCCTGGGTAAATCTGAAGCGGATATCAAAAAAGCGTTGGAAGTCGGCATTGCCTGCTTTAACGTCGAATCTTATGCCGAGCTGGATCGTATCCAGAAAGTTGCGGCTGAATTAAATGTCAAAGCACCGATTTCATTGCGTGTGAATCCGGATGTCGATGCCAAAACCCATCCTTATATTTCAACCGGCTTAAAAGAAAATAAATTCGGTATTCCATCGGATAGCGTATTTGAAACTTATCAATATGCAGCGTCATTGCCAAATCTGGATGTGGTCGGGATTGACTGCCATATTGGTTCACAGTTGACTGAAACCCAGCCATTTGTGGATGCACTGGATCGTGTCATTGTCATGATCGACCAGTTGAAAGAACGGGGAATCACCCTTAAACATATCGATATCGGTGGTGGTCTGGGTGTGACGTATAAAGATGAGACACCACCATCGGTTGAGGAATATGCTAATGCACTGCGTCCGGCTCTAGAAAAGTTGGGCTTGAAAGTGTATATGGAACCGGGACGTAGTATTTCTGCCAATGCTGGTGTGTTACTGACTAAAGTAGATCTATTAAAACCGACCAATCATCGTAATTTCGCGATCATTGATGCAGCGATGAATGACCTGATTCGCCCTGCGTTATATGAAGCATGGATGGACATTCAATCTGTTACACCTCGTACCGATGTCGAAACGAAAGAATGGGATGTCGTGGGCGCAATTTGTGAAACTGGCGATTTCTTGGGTAAGGAGCGTGAGCTTGCCATTAAAGAAAATGATGTACTGGCGGTACTCGGTGCCGGTGCATATGGTTTCGTCATGAGCTCAAATTACAACAGCCGTGGTCGTGCTGCTGAAGTAATGGTCGACGCTGACCAGGCGCATTTGATTCGTGAACGTGAAACGATTGAATCACTCTGGGAACGTGAGCGTTTATTGCCTTAAGGATAAATCAGGATGTTATTAGAATTTACCAAGATGCATGGTCTGGGCAATGACTTTATGGTGGTTGATCTGATCAGCCAGCGTGCTTATTTAGACACTTTGACCATTCAGCGTTTGGCCAATCGTAACTTCGGCATTGGTTTTGATCAACTCTTGGTGGTTGAGCCACCCGATGTCCCAAGTGCAGACTTTAAATATCGGATTTTTAATGCCGATGGTTCAGAAGTGGAACAATGTGGTAATGGCGTGCGCTGTTTTGCCAAATTTGTGCATGATCGTCAGCTCACCACCAAAACCAAAATCAAGGTACAAACCAAATCAGGCATTGTAGAGCCTGAATTGGGTGCGAATGGTTGGGTACGGGTCAATATGGGCTATCCAAAATTCCTGCCTCAGGAAATTCCATTCCTGGCCGATGCACCGGAAAGCCTATATGACATCGATCTTGCTGGCGGTGAAAAGCTGACCATTGATGTGGTCAATATGGGGAATCCACATGCGGTGACAATTGTACCGGATGTGATCGCTGCTGATGTCGCACGTATTGGTCCACAAGTTGAATCACATGCGCGCTTCCCGGCACGAGTCAATGCTGGCTTTATGCAGATTATTGATGAAAAACATGCACGTTTACGCGTGTACGAGCGTGGTGTAGGCGAGACCTTGGCTTGTGGTACAGGTGCCTGTGCTGCCGCAATTTCAGGTATGCGCCGTGGTCTGCTGTCGAGTAAAGTCGAAGTTGAACTGGCACGTGGCAAGCTGCAAATTGAGTGGAAAGAAGGTGATGTGGTCTGGATGACCGGGCCAACGGCGACCGTGTATGAAGGACGTCTGGATTTACGTTATTTCCAGGGTTAAGCTTGGTTCCGCTTGAGAAAAAAGCACTGTCTGATCGATGGTGCTTTTTTTTATGCTAGGATGGGAAAAACCGTAGAATTTGAATGAGATGAATAAGCTTGTTTTCCTGCCGGGTGCTTCAGGAAGCCAGCACTTTTGGCAGCCATTAAGGGCAGCATTAACCAAATATACAGATCAGCAAGTCATTGCCTATCCGGGTTTTGATGGCGTAGCGCCAAATTTAGCCATTCAAAACCTGTATGATCTGCATGAATTCGTGAAAGAAAAAATTGAGAATGATTCCATTCTGATTGCCCAGTCTATGGGTGGTGTATTGGCCATTGGATTGGCACTTAAGCATCCACAGAAAGTCAAAGGACTGGTATTGTTGGCGACATCTGGTGGTCTGAATTTAAAAACATTTCATTGTGCAGATTGGCGTAGAGATTATCGTGAACAATTTAAAACAGCACCGGACTGGTTTGTACAAGACCAAACTGAATTTAGCTGCGTTCAGCTCGCAAGTCTGGACGTTCCGATCTTGCTGATCTGGGGAGATCATGATCCTTTAAGTACTGTTCAGCTTGGACAATACTTGGCAGGAATTTTTAAAAATGCAAAACTGTATATTATCCAAGGTGGAGATCATTTCTTTGTCAATACTCATGCAGGTCAGGTTGCAATGCTGATTCAAGGTTATCTGGAGCAATTCTAAATGGAGCAAGCAGTGATTGTGCCACCTCAACTCTTGCTCAATATGTGGCTGAAAGAACGTGAAATTCAAAACCAGTCCAAACATACCTTACAAGCCTATGAGCGTGATGTCTCGGATTTTTTAGAGTTTTGCCAGCGTGAACAGCTTAATTTAAACGATGTAGAAGCCACCGATTTACGCCAGTTTCTGGCTGAAAAAGTGGAACAGCATCAGCTCAGTCCTAGCAGCCTGCAACGTATGCTTTCGGCTATTCGCCAGTTTATGAAATGGGCCGAGCAGGCTCAGCATATGGCTTTTAATCCGGCGGATGATTTTCAGTTAAAACGTCAATCGCGTCCTTTGCCGGGCATGGTGGATATTGAAACCGTCAACCAGATTATAGATCAGCCTGCGCCTGAAAATGAAATACAGCAGCAAATGTGGCTCCGGGACAAAGCGATTTTGGAATTGCTTTATTCGAGTGGGCTGCGTCTGGCAGAACTGCAAAGCCTGAGAATTAAAGATATTGATTTCAACCGGCAGTTATTACGCATTACTGGTAAAGGCAATAAAACCCGGATAGTGCCTTTCGGTTCCAAGGCCAAAGACAGCGTGATGGCCTGGTTGCAAATCTATCCTTTATGGAATGGTGATTTTGTGCCGGAGGCGAATGTATTTATTACCCAGAAAGGCAATCCGCTTGGTGCACGGCAAATTGAAAATCGGGTCAAGTTTCAGGCGCAGCGCGCAGGCGTGAATGTAGATTTACATCCACATTTATTAAGACATTGCTTTGCCAGTCATATGTTGTCGAATAGCCGGGACTTACGCGCGGTGCAGGAAATGCTGGGACACAGTAATTTAACCACCACGCAAATTTATACTCATGTCGATTTTGATCATCTGGCCCAAATTTATGATCAGGCTCATCCACGTGCGCAGCATAAAGAAGATTGATCATGTGCCAAGTTGTAAAGAATAAAAATCATGAAAATTGTATTTTTGGCACAAAACGTTCATATATAAACCTTAAAATGGAATTGAACTGAACATTGGCGTTTGGGTACGCATTTCACTATTGTCTTATTCGTTAAATGCGCCATTTCAGGTATAACAATAAATAGTATTTAATATTTAAAATGAAATATTGCTGAGCGGCGTCTCAGTATTTGACCGATGGGAGGTGACATGGACACACTGGTAATTGCAGATATAGAGCAAAAATATGCACAGTTAAGTGAAGCTCAAAAAGAAATGTTTGCAGGTTATGGTTTGCGACAAATCAAGCATTTTGTGGACATTAGCTTACCCAATCTTGAAGCGACCTTACCTGAAGGTGCCATCATTCAAGGGATTAATGCCGATGGAAAAGTTCAGGCCTTTAATGCGGCGACTGGACAATACTATTTATGGATTTCTGACCTGCAATGGCAATTGTCGAATCGTGCGACTCAGGCAGTCGATTTAAAAGAAGATGCGATTGCGATTTGGCAAATTTTTGAACTGGCAGACTATGAGCTGGTAGATTTAAGCCATGTCCATCGTGATTTTTTAGCACAAGAAACTGAGTAAATTCTGAAGCATCCACACAACATAAAAATAAGATTCAGTCCTGTGGTTTGGCGTTGTTCAAGAGGAAAAGGTTGTCTTCTATAGGCAACCTTTTCTTAGGGTAGAACTTGCCATCTATGCGCTTGCAGCACAGGTTATGGTTTAAGCAAGCTACGAGTATGTAAATCTTAAATTAAGAACATAGCTTCGTTATCTAAAATCAGTTTGTCTATAAATCTTCTAAAGGTAGCTGAAAACTCTGTTTAATAATCTGGCTGGGTAAATCCGTTTTGACACTGGTAATACCATTTTTTTTGGTCAGATGGGTCGACTGGAATTTCCGGTAACTTTCCAGATCAGGCACCACGACTTTCAACATGGCATCACTTTCCCCCAAAATGATGTAGCACTCCATCACTTGCGGCAATTCTTTCATCGCCTCAATAAAGGTATCAATGGTTTCAGCGTCCTGACCGACTAACCAGATGCGCGAAAATAAAATCAGCTGAAAACCAATTTTTTGTTGGTCGACAATAGTGGTGTAGTTCTGAATCACGCCTGCATCTTCCAGTAATTTCACCCGGCGTAAACAGGATGAAGGTGAAAGTCCGATTTCACGTGCCAGATCATTATTCTGAATACGGCCATTGGCCTGTAAATGTCGAATGATATTTTTATCAATTCGATCAAGTTTTACCCGCACAGACTTGGTGGATATTTTCATAAATTAGAATAATATTCGAAAAATAATACTTATTATAAAATAAATTGAAAGCCAATTTTGTAAAAAATCGCAGATACTTATTTCACTTTCTGGAGTTTGAAAGGAAAAGGAAATGTCTGTATTTGTACTCTTTGCACTGACCGTGCTTCCCCTGATTTTTACGCCTGGACCCGATATGTTATTTATCCTGTCTCAAGTGATGGGTAAAGATGCAAAAGCAGGCATGATGGCAACCTTAGGTGTGTGTTGCGGTTATCTGGTGCATTCTATTCTGGTGGCACTCGGAATTGCGGCTATTATTGTTTCTTTTCCGGTCCTGTTTGAAACGATTCGCTGGCTTGGGATCGCGTATCTGTTGTATTTGGCCTTTAATTTGCTCAAATCGGTATTCAGTAAAAATGCGCTGAACATTGAGAAAAAGACATCGGCCAATCCGATTAAAAAAGGTTTTTTTACCGCACTGCTAAATCCGAAAGGCATGTTGATTTATTTTGCGATTTTGCCGCAGTTTATTGATAAATCAGCCAATACTGTCAGCCAAGGTTTGATCCTGTCCTTTATTTTTATCAGTCTGATTTTTGTAGTGTATTGTAGCTTAAGTATTTTGTTCAGCAAAATCAGCCAAAAAACCCAAATGGATGAACGTAAACAAAAATGGGTAGATGGAACTTCTGGTGGTTTACTGGCACTTGCCGCAAGCTGGTTAATCATTAATTAATCGGATTGCAAAGAAGCATACTGTTCGCAGTATGCTTTTTTTATAATTGTGAAGATTTGAAATTAAATATTCACTTTGTCGGCGTAGAATTCAATGCGCTGGTTTATTATTTGGTCAATTTGTCTTTATATTAGGTTTAATTCGCTCTCAAAAAGAGTTCTGTCCAAAATGACAAAAGCTGACATACGTATATTCCGGCTGTTTTGCTTCAAGCTGCTATAAATCAATTTAAATTAAAACTGATCAATCAAAACTTCTGATGTGATTAATCAGATAAAAAAATAATATAAATCAATGCTTAAATTTTAAGTAAATGTTTATACATTTCATGTAATAAATGGATAACAATTAATTGTGAACGCATCGTTCAGGTAAATTTACGCATTTTTACAGCTCTTTGTTGAATTGTGACTTGACCGAAATGCCGTACACATTGCAAGATAGGGCACCTAAAAAAATTTAAGTGAAGAGTTACACTAACTTTTCTCAACATTTACATTTGCTAAAACAGCCGAGGATTACATGAAGGCTCTTGTTGCTGTAAAACGTGTGGTTGATGCCAACGTTAAAGTTCGTGTTAAACCGGACAACAGTGGTGTTGACTTAACCAACGTTAAAATGTCAATTAACCCATTCTGTGAAATCGCAGTGGAAGAAGCGGTTCGTTTAAAAGAAAAAGGAACTGTTTCAGAAATCATTGTTGTTTCTATTGGTCCTAAAGAAGCCCAAGAACAAATCCGTTCTGCAATGGCGCTTGGTGCTGACCGCGGTATTCTGGTTGAAGCTGATGACAGCCAACTGGGTGCGCTGGAAATCGCTAAAATTCTGAAAGGCGTTGTTGACGCTGAACAACCACAATTGATCCTTCTGGGTAAGCAAGCAATTGATGATGACTCGAATCAGGTTGGTCAGATGCTTGGCGCTCTAATGGGTGCAGGTCAAGGTACATTCGCTTCTGAAGTAAAAGTAGATGGCGACAAAGTACAAGTAACACGTGAAGTAGACGGCGGTTTACAAACTGTTGAGCTGACACTTCCAGCAATCATTACCACTGACTTGCGTTTGAACGAGCCTCGTTATGCGGCACTTCCAAACATCATGAAAGCGCGTAAAAAACCGCTTGATACCAAGTCACCTGCAGATTTCGGTGTAAACCCTGCAACTAAACTGAAAACAGTGAAAGTTGAATCACCTGCAGAGCGTAAAGCTGGCGTACAAGTGAAGTCTGTAGACGAGCTTGTAGAAAAATTGAAAAACGAAGCGAAAGTGATCTAATACAGAAGGATAAAAATCATGAGTATTTTAGTTATCGCTGAGCACGACAACAAAGCATTAAACGCTGCTACTTTAAACGTTGTTGCTGCGGCGCAAAAAATCGGTGGTGATATCACTGTATTGGTTGCTGGTTCTGGCGCTCAGGCAGTTGCTGACCAGGCGGCTAAAGTTGCGGGTGTAAGCAAAGTATTACTTGCTGATGACGCTGCTTATGCAAACCAATTGGCTGAAAACGTGGCTAAACTTGTTGCTGAATTAGGTAAAGGCTATACACATATCCTTGCTGCTTCTACGACGACTGGTAAAAACATTTTGCCACGTGCAGCTGCACTTCTTGATGTAAGCATGATCACTGACATCATCGCGGTAGATGGTCCTAAGACTTTCAAACGTCCGATCTATGCAGGTAACGCAATTGCGACTGTAGAATCAGGCGAAAACATCGTATTGGCGACTGTTCGTGGTACGGCATTTGATGCTGTAGCTGCTGAGGGCGGTTCTGCTGCTGTTGAAGCTGCTGCGTCTACGGGTGATGCGGGTATTTCTAAGTTTATCAACGAAGAAATCGTAAAATCTGAACGTCCTGAACTGACAGCTGCGCGTATTGTAGTTTCTGGTGGTCGTGGTGTAGGTTCTGGTGAGAACTATCACAAAATCCTTGATCCGTTAGCTGACAAGCTTGGTGCTGCTCAAGGTGCATCACGTGCTGCGGTAGATGCTGGCTTCGTACCAAACGATATGCAAGTCGGTCAAACGGGTAAAATCGTTGCACCTGACCTGTACATCGCTGTAGGTATCTCTGGTGCGATTCAGCATTTGGCGGGTATGAAAGAATCTAAAGTGATCGTTGCGATCAACAAAGATGAAGAAGCGCCAATTAACGCAGTTGCTGACTACTGGTTAGTCGGTGACCTGAACAGTGTTATTCCTGAATTGGTTTCTAAAATCTAATTCCTGAATCGGGTTCAAAAAACGCTCTTGTGCAGGCAGTGAAAGCAATGCTTTTCTGTTTTGTCCAAGGGCGTTTTTTTATGCAAAAATTTTAAAAATACTCGGCAGTCGAAACTAGAGTATTTCATTTGCGTGAAAAGTGATAAAATTCCGGTTTGGTTTTTCTCCTGTTTTTAATCATGTCCTTTTCCAAAGCCGCCCATATCCTGTTCATTAGTTTTCTGCTGATTGCGCTTTATCTGGGTATTTGCATTCATACTGCCCTGAATGCACCGCCTGTGCGGTGACTCAGTATTTATTTAGTGAATCAGGCGCTTTTGAAGTCATGAGTCCATGGTTATGGTACTTGCTGGCAGTGCTGTGTTTGCTTAATGTTGAAATCAAACCTAATACCCGAGTGTTTACGGCTATAGCAGCGACATTGTTGGGATTACGGGAAATGGATTTCCATAAGCAGGTGTTTGAAATGAGTTTTATCAAAACTAATTTCTATCGCAGTGCTGAAATTCCGCTCATGGATAAGCTGCTCGGATTTATTTTATTGCTCGGCATTATTTTTGTCTTTCTGGTACTGGCGAAAAAGCTGGTTCAAACCATACGAAGCATGAAGAATTCTTTGAATATTGCACATTTTTTTATCTTTCTCACCATTGCCTGTGGCGGACTGAGCAAAGTGCTCGATCGCACGACCTCAACCCTGAAAGAAGAATTCGGCATCCAGTTGGTGCCACATACTCAAATCATGATTATGACCATTGAGGAAGGGGTAGAAATGTTATTGCCAGTTTTATTGATTGTGGCCGTGCTGAGCTATCGTAAAGTACTGAACCAGGCACAATAAAAATATAGAAAAAACGATGAAGATGCGCCAGTTGATTGGCGCATTTTGTTTTTGTACTCCTGTATTTCTCAAAATTTTGAGTATTGAAAAATCCTGTCTGGATGCACTGATTTTCTGTTTTGAAATAACAAGAAAATGATCACTAAAATGAAGATAATTAACAAGGTTAAGCTGAATATTTCGACACAAAAATACAAGTGTTTATGCTATAATTTAGGGCTGTATTTTAGTTTTTAACTCAGTCGTTTGAGTTAATGATTTTGCTAGTTTTACGACATATAAATACAAGCCAAAATTGGCTTGTAGAATAAGGAGTATGCATGAGCGTATCGGAAATTAGACCGATTGCCATTGAGGATGAACTTAAAAGCTCATATCTCGATTATGCGATGAGCGTGATTGTGTCACGTGCATTGCCCGATGTACGAGATGGTTTAAAACCTGTTCATCGTCGTGTGCTTTTCGCAATGCACGAATTAGGCAATGACTATAACAAAGCTTATAAAAAGTCTGCACGTGTAGTCGGTGACGTGATCGGTAAATATCACCCGCATGGTGATTCTGCCGTATACGAAACCATTGTACGTATGGCGCAAGATTTCAGCTTGCGTTACCAATTGGTTGATGGTCAAGGTAACTTCGGTTCGGTCGATGGCGATAGCGCAGCAGCCATGCGTTATACCGAAGTGCGTATGCGTAAACTGACCCACGAACTGTTAGCGGATCTTGAAAAAGATACCGTTGAGTGGGAAGACAACTACGATGGCTCTGAGCGTATTCCTCAGGTGATGCCAACCCGTGTACCGAACTTATTGATTAATGGTGTTACCGGTATTGCAGTCGGTATGGCGACCAATATGGCCCCGCATAACATGACTGAAGTGGTGAATGCGTGTCTGGCCTATGCCAATGATCCTCAGATCAGTATCGAAGGGTTGATGGAGCATATTTCTGGTCCGGATTTCCCGACAGGCGGTATCATTTACGGTAAATCAGGCATTGTCGATGCATACCGTACCGGTAAGGGCCGTTTGCATATTCGTGGTAAGTACCATTTCGAAGAAGATCCGAAAAATGGCCGTACCACGATTGTCTTCACTGAAATTCCATATCAGGTCAATAAAGCAAAAACCATTGAGCGTATTGCTGAACTGGTCAAAGAGAAAAAACTGGAAGGCATTTCAGAGCTTCGTGACGAGTCTGACAAAGACGGTATGCGTATCGCGATTGACCTGAAGCGCGGTGAAAACGCCGAAGTGATCGTGAACAACCTGTTCCAGAACACACAACTTGAAAACTCTTTCAGCATCAATATGGTTTGCCTGGACAATGGCCAACCAAAATTGATGAACCTGAAAGACATCATTGCGGCATTTATCCGTCACCGTCAGGAAGTGGTCACGCGTCGTACCATGTTCGAATTACGCAAAGCGCGTGAACGTGGGCATATCTTGGAAGGTTTAACCGTTGCCCTGGCGAATATTGATGCCATCATCGAAACTATCAAGAGTTCTGCGAATCCGGCTGAAGCGCGTGAGCGTTTGCAGGCAGGTGAGTGGGCAGGTGGCGGTGTTTTGGCCTTGCTGGAAAAAGCCGGTTCAGTTTCTGTGCGTCCGGATGAGATTGAAGGTGAAGACCCAAGTCGCCCATTTGGTTTGGATGGCGAGATTTATCGTTTGTCACCAACCCAGGTGAATGCAATTATGGAACTTCGCTTGCATCGTTTAACTGGTCTGGAACAAGACAAGTTACATGCTGAATATAGTGAAATCCTGTCACAAATTGCTGAACTGACTGCAATTTTGAATGACTTTAATCTGTTGATGAACGTGATTCGTGAAGAGCTGGCATTAATTCTTCAGCAGTATGGCGATGCACGTAAAACGTCGATTGTCGAGTCACGTATCGATTTCTCTCGTGAAGATCTGATTCCTGAAGAGCAAATGGTGCTGACGGTATCGAAATCAGGTTATGCGAAAACACAACCATTGTCTGACTATGCTGCGCAGCGTCGTGGTGGCCGTGGTAAATCTGCGACCAGCATGAAAGAAGATGATTACATTCAACATCTGATTGTGACGTCAAGTCATGCGACGGTACTTTGCTTTACCAACGTTGGTAAGGTCTATCGTCTGAAAGTCTATGAAGTGCCGCAAGCATCACGTGGTGCCAAAGGTCGCCCAATGGTGAACTTGCTGCCACTGGATGAAAACGAGACTATTACCGCGATCTTGCCGGTGATCGATGCGCCGAAGAAATTCAAGGAACGTCTGGCTGACTTCAAGGCATTTGTCAAAGCTAATGCAGCGCAGTTGCAAAACAATGAAGTAATCAATGCTCATTTTGCCGAGCTTGAAGCAGCGCTGACAGAATCTGAAGACGGTGCGGATGATATTTCTGATGCATTGCGTATCCAATTGAAACAGTTGGGCTTGGAGCTTTCTGCAACAGATCTTGATGATGACATCATCAATGACTTTGCTCAGCAGGCTGAAGCGGTACGTAAAAACTTCTATGTGTTTATGGCGACTGAATACGGTACGATTAAACGTGTAGAGCTTGAACAGTTCTCGAATGTTCGTTCAAACGGTTTACGTGCGATTGAGCTGAATGGCGATGACACCCTGATTGGTGTAGCGATTACCGACGGCGAACAGCAAATCATGTTGTTCTCGAACGAAGGTAAAGCCATTCGCTTTGCTGAGACTGATGTGCGTTCAATGGGCCGTTCTGCCAAAGGTGTACGTGGTATGCGCGTGACCATTGGTGCAGCTGCACAGCTAGAAGAAAATGATGAAACTGAGATCGAGTCTGATGACGAAGATGGTTCAGATTCAGCATTGATTAGCCGAATCGTATCACTGGTTGTTGTACCTGAAACTGGCGAAGTACTGTGTGCATCTGAAAATGGTTATGGTAAACGTACGCCTGTAGATGACTTCCCGACCAAGAAACGTGGCGGTAAGGGCGTGATTGCGATCAAGACCTCTGAACGTAACGGTCAATTGGTGGGCGCTGTTGCCATCGATGCTTCTAAAGAACTTATGCTAATCTCTGATGGCGGTACGCTGGTTCGTACCCGTGCATCTGAAGTGGCGCAAACCGGTCGTAACGCACAGGGTGTTCGTCTGATCCGCCTAGGTAATGAGGAATTGCTGGTTGGTGTCGTTTCAATCGAAGCGGTTGAAGAAGATGAGTTTGTTGAAGCGATTGAAGGTGCAGAATCTTTAGTAGCAGAAACAGATGTAGCAGCTGAAACTGAGCAAGTTGCAAAAGATGGTGAAAATTCAGTAGAAGAATAAGTTTTTTACTGATAAAAAGGGCGCTTCGGCGTCCTTTTTTATAAACCTTGACTGCTATAAGGGTAAGCGATGAAAACCAAATTAATGTTGTTGGCAGCAGCGGTTGCATTGACTGGCTGTAATTCAATGGACAATATTCCGAATCCGAGTCCTGAACAGGAAAAGGCGGCACAGCTAGCCTATGAGGATTTGCGTGACGGGAAATATGAGGAATTTCTGGATCAGTTAGAACCGCAGTTGCAAACCCAGTTTAAGGATAATGAAAAGCTGATGAAACGCTTTTCACGTTCAATTCCTCAAGGTGAATACAAGTCTAAGACTTTAATGACCAAAGAGATTGAAGAAGCAACTAATCAGCCTGGGCAATATAAGGTCAGCTATGAAATTGCCTATCCGGAGAATCTGGTTCAGTATGATGTGAGTTTTGACAAGCCGAATGGCAGCAACAAGATTCGTAATTTCAATATTCAGGTCTTTGGCGAGTCAAATAAATAAGTGGAATAGGAGCATTACTATAATGCTCTATCTGCTTTGATGACTAGAAATTAAACGTCGATAAGCCAGGAAAAAGCACAAGCTGCCGATCATTCCAAGATAAAGCAATTTAGGCAAGACCAGTGTTGTAGGCACACCCATCTGATTGAGTTGAATAAACGTCTGCACAATTTGGGTAGAGGGCAGGATTTCGCCAACGACTTGCATCCAGGTGGGCATGGCAGCATGCGGCCAGGCCGCACCAGATAAAAAGAACAGTGGAATGGAAGTAAACACAATTACATGACCCGCACGCTCTGGCAGATCCAGAAAACTGGCAAATAGGCAGGTCATGCCAATTATTGTGTAGATAAAAACCGCAACAGCCAGTAGCATCCCGAACAGGTTGCCACCGCGCGGATAATCAAACAGCCAGAAGCTGAAACCGAATAAATAGAAACATCCCAGACAGCCGATGGTGAAGACGGCTAAGCACATCCCAGTCAATGCATTTACGTTTAATTCTATTTTTCTTTCCCGATATACCAAAATCAGCATACTCAAACCTAAAAGAATGGTTTGGTGGATAATTAAGGGTGCAACCGCAGGAAAGACATAACTGCCATAGCCGGACAGCGGATTAAATAAAGGAATTTGATGCACAGAAAGAGCAGGTGAAAAATCCGAGACCTCGCCAAAGCGTTCAGTATAGTCTGCCAACGTTTGCTCAACCGATGTGGCTAAGCCCAGACCAATTTGTTTGGTCACTAAAAAGTTGGCTGTGCTTAAATACAGGCCAATGCCACCTGTTTCACCATGCCTTAAGCTTTGCGATAAATTGTCCGGTAGCAGTAAAATGCCATCAGCTTTTTGTGACTCCACCCCTTGTTTGGCTTCGGCAAAATTTCCGGTAATCGCCTGAATTTCGACATTGGGGCTTTGTGCCACCTGACCAATAATGCGGGTACTTAAGCTACTTTGTTCTTCATCGACAATAATAATCGGTAAGGCTTCAGCCTGCTGTGCCTGATAAGCGGTTGGATAAAAAAAGCTGTAAAACAAGACGGATAGAATCAGCGTGGTAAAGATCGTGCCGTGACTGACGATATCTTTAAAGCTTTGTAGATAGTAAAACCAAAGGGATTTCATGGTGTTGCTCCTTTGGCGATTTTTTTAAGAAACAGATAAGCCAGCAGAGCGTAGACTAGGGCATAGATCAGCAGCATTAATCCAGCTGGCAGTGAAATATGCAATGGACTACCAATCACCCATTGTTCAGTTTGTAATTTGGCATAGGGCGTGAACGGAATAATATTGGACCAAAACTGGGTGAATAGGGGCGCATTATTTAAAGGTAAAGTCACACCGGCAAAACTTAAAGATGAACCACCATAGACCGCAATGATGCCAAAAGATTTACTTAAATCTTTGGTTGCCAGAACCACTGCACTGCTTAAAAATGCATAAGCGCTATACAGCAGAAATTGCGCCAATAGAATCAGGCTGAGTGAGCCGGCAACAAACCAGCCGCGAATTTCAATCAGCCAGAACATCCAGATCCAGGTCCATAGACTAAAAATAGCCACATAGACCAGGTTCTTAGACAGTAATGCCATCCAGATGGATGAGTTGCTAATCCAGCTTGTTAAGGTCTGCCGCTTCAGTTCCTGACCGACGGAAAATGCCACACAACAACACAGTAGTAAATGCAGAATTGCCGGAATGACATAGGGTTCCAGATAGAATTCATAATTCAGCTGCGGATTATACAGTGGCGATATTTTGATATGCGGTGACGGTGCTTCGAGAGAGGGCAGCCGGTTCCCCAGATATTGCTGTCCGCTAAATTCAGCCAGTGCTTGCAGGGTACTAACCAGCATGGCAGACGAAATGGTATTTCCGATACTGAAATAACTCTGGTTAAAGGCAATACTGATGTCAGCATCCTGAGCACGAACCAGACGTTGCTCGGCGCCGCTTGGAATATGGATATAACCCCAAATTTTATTTTGATTTAACAGGCGCTCAATTTCAGCTGTTTGTTCCGACACCGTAACAATTTTCAGAGTATGATTCAGTGCCACATGCTGATAAATGCTTTGACTCAGCGCACTCTGGTCTTGATCAATAATCGCAATCGGTAAATGATCCGGTTTCCCTTGAGCAAACATGCTGCTGAATAAAATAATCACCAGTGCAGGTGCCAGCGTGACCAGACACAGATCCCATTTTTCGCGGAGCAGATAGCGCAGTTCGCGCCATATACCCGTCCACATTATCGGGTCTCTTTCAGTTTAAATAATACGCTCATCCCGACTTTCAGTTCAGGAATCGCTGGTGCGGGCACAAGATGCAGCTTAAAACTGCGCACATCATAACCGCCGGTTTGGCGTGTGGTCTTAATGGTGGCAAATTCACCTTCAGCACTGATCTGCTTGATTTTAAAAGTGGCGGTTTTATCTAGGGCGGGAATATAACCTTCAATACTGCTCATTTTCTGAAACGGGGCATATTGGTCTTCACGAATATTCAGGCTCACCCACATTTGATCTTCAATCAGGCTGACCACAGGGACTGCGGTGGCTACCAGCTCCGAGACTTTGCCATAGGTTTTAGACACCGTTCCGTTTACAGGTGCTACTAATTGGGTTTCTGCCTCTAATGCATTGGCTTCATCCAGCGCAGCCTGGGCAATATCTACCTGTGCATCGGCAGAACTCTTTTGCTGCGAGGTGCTGCCACGTTTGGCACGTGCGTATTGCTGATACGCCGCTTCAGTCATTTGCGCCGCTGATTGACTGGCTGCAAATAATTCATCACGGCGCTGGCGTGAGATCACACCTTCCTTAAATAAATTTGCACCACGCTCATAAGAAACTTTGGCTAAATTTTGCTGTGCTTTCAGCGATTGCCAGTTGGCATACAGACTGGCGATATTTTCTTCCTGCGAGCCACGTTCAGCAGTCGATTGTAAGGCTAGCGCAGATTGTAAAGCCGCTACGGCTTGCTGTTTTTTGGCCTGAATTTCCGGGCTGTTTAAGCGCACCAGCACATCGCCTTTTTTGACCCGCTGACCTTCTTCTACATAGATTTCTTCAATACGGCTTGGCACTTTGGTCGCCACCTGAACCGTTTCAGCTTCTACACGACCCTGCAATTCCAGCGGAGCCGGTTGGTAGCTTTTCCATAATCCAAATGCGATGACTGCCAGCAGAACTGGAATTAGGGCGAGCAATAAATATTTTTTCTTTTTAGCGATTTCAGGAGCTTGTTGTTGCTCGGTCGAAGTCGTCGCGTTGTTTTCTATTTCAGTTTTTGTTTCTACCTGTTGCGCAGGCGATTTTTCTGTATCGCTGGATGAAGCCGCTTCATTCACAGGATCATTGGGCTTTTGATCTTCGTTCATGTTCGGCTCCATTAGCGAATATAGTGAGTGTTGGTATGTTGGATGTAGTTCGGAAATTCTGCAATCGAGCCATGGCTTTGTAATAGTGTGGCCAGTGACATCACATATTTGTAAGCATTCAAGGCAGTTTCGGCTCGTAGTCCGCTCAGCATATTTTGTGCATCGATGACCTGTATGGCGGTGCCCATATCTTCTTTAAAGGACAATTCTTGGATGCGTAAATTTTCCTGTGCGGCTTTCAAGTTTTGTGCCAGAAGCGCATCACTTTGCTGTGCACTGAGTGCTTCGCTATAAGATTTATAAATCAGATTTTCAATTTCCTGCTGGGTGCGTGCAGTGAGAAGTTCTGTGGCAGAGCGTTTGAGTTCGGCAGCCTGAATATTTTTGTTTTTATCGATCCCGGAAAACAGGTTATAGCGTGCGGCAATCCCGACAATCCAGTTTTCATTTTGATCCAGACTATATTCGCCAAAAGCAAAAACATTCGGTTTTTTTGCCGCTTGCTGGGCTTTGACATTGGCTTGAGCCAATTGGGTATCCAGCTGCATTTTTTGAATCAGCGCAGAGTTCTGACTAAAGGTTTTCAGCAGATGATTTAAGGCCTGTGGCTCGGTTTTATTGACAAATAAAGGCGTCGAAAGTTCGGTGATGCTACTTTCCTGAAGCAGATTATTGAGCTGGAACAGGGCAGCATTCAAATTGGCCTGCGTATTTTGCTGGCTGCGCTCGGCATTATTGCGTGCCACTTCAAACTGCATGCGGTGGCCTTTACTGATAAAACCTTGCTGTTCCATCTTTAAGGCATTGCGATAATGCTGCTGCATGGCATTCAGATTAAACAGTGCTGCTGCATGCATTTGCTTTTGAAGCTGTACATTAAAATAACTTTGAATCAGTTCAAGACGCTGCGTGTCTTGCTGCTGTTTGTTGCTGAGCTGACTACGACCGACCTGAATATTGGCGATTTCTTTGGCGCTACTTGTCAGCCCACCGGTATAAAGCGGCATCATGACTGAAACCGTCGGGCGAATCACCTGATCATCCAGCACGACATGCGAACTATCAGGAATTAAGCCAACTCCATTTTGGATAGGTGGTCTTAAACTATTTTTTAGCGGATCAGCAATAGCACCTAAGTTCAGTTCATCAATTCTATTATTTACACCATTGGTTAAGGATTGCTCTAAATTATTTTTTAATGCACCTAAAGGTAAATCGAGTTCATTATGAAAGGCATACGCACGAACATTCAGATCGACTCGTGGCAGACCTACGCCTTTTACTGCTTCAGCTTCAAGTTTTGAGGCCTGTTCCAGACTTTGATAGGCTTGGCTGCTATAAGAATTTTGCAACAACTGACGTTCAGCGTCATGAAAGCTGATGCTCTGTGCATGAGTAAAGCTGCCATACATCATCGATGCAAGCAGATTTAAACTCCAGACAAGCTGTCTTTTATTTTTCTTTAATTTCATAAAGTCGCTAAACTGATTTAAAGCCGGTAATGTTATCCCGCTAGTATAAATCAAAGGTATGCAGATAGAACTAGTGTAAAGTTATAGTATTGTTTCTTTTACATCTGTATTTCAAATACTTATCGGCTGTTTTTAATGGAATATCTAGAATCAAAAAATGGCTTAATCTTGAATATTTTCAATTGTGAGTGCAAAGATGATAAAAACAGCAGGCTAAAATACTGGTCAATTTATCTTGTGAATCTACATTGATTTTTTGACTCTATCTTGACTCATAGATTGAAATAATTTTGTGCAAGACCCTGCCAGATATGGTTAAATGCCATCATTTTATTGTGTTTCACTCTGAAAGGAAAAATCATGCGCGCGTACAACTTCTGTGCTGGTCCTGCTGCATTACCGACTGCCGTACTTGAAAAAGCTCAAGCTGAAATGCTTGACTGGCATGGCAAAGGTCTTTCGATCATGGAAATGAGCCACCGTAGTTCCGACTATGTTGCCATGGCTGAAAAAGCGGAAGCAGACCTGCGCAAACTCATGAATATTCCTGAGAACTACAAAGTATTGTTCTTGCAGGGTGGGGCATCACTACAGTTCTCGGCAATTCCATTGAACCTGCTTGGCAAAAACAACAAAGCAGACTATATCGATACCGGCATCTGGTCTGAAAAAGCCTTGAAAGAAGCGAAACGTTATGGCGATATCAATGTTGTAAAAGCAGGTATCCAAATTGATGGCAAATATGCGATCAGTGCACAAAGCGAATGGAATCTTTCTGATGATGCAGCTTATGTGCATTATGCGGATAATGAAACTATTGGCGGTCTGCAATTTTCTTCAATTCCTGAAACAGACAAGCCATTAGTGTGCGACTATTCATCTAGTATTTTATCTGCACCATTAGACGTTTCTAAATTTGGTTTGATCTATGCCGGTGCGCAAAAGAATATCGGGCCTGCTGGCTTAACGCTGGTGATCATTCGTGAAGATTTACTCGATCAAGCCAAACCAGAAATTCCAAGCATCTTGAAATATTCAGATCAAGCGAAAAATGGCTCAATGGTCAACACACCATCCACTTATGCATGGTACTTATCTGGTCTGGTATTCGAGTGGTTACTGGAAAATGGCGGCGTAGATGCCATGCACAAAGTGAACCTTGAGAAAGCCAACCTGCTTTATGGTTATATCGATCAAAGCGATTTTTATGCGAATCCAATCGCAAAAGCAAACCGTTCGATCATGAACGTACCATTTACCTTGGCCAATGCAGATCTTGAGAAACAGTTCCTGAAAGAAGCCGAAGCGCAGCATTTATTGAATCTTGCTGGTCACCGTTCGGTTGGCGGTATGCGCGCAAGTATTTATAATGCCGTGCCTTTAGAGGGTGTGCAGGCATTGGTGAACTTTATGGATGACTTTGCCAAACGCAATGGTTAATTCCTGAAACGAAAAAACCCAGCACAGGCTGGGTTTTTTTATGAATGCAATAATTTTAGAAAATAAAAGTATGCAGGATGAATCCGCAGATCAGCATCCCCAACATGAAAAAAAGGCAGGACATCATATCAATATTATAGCGGGAGCTAAGATGATGCTCGACCTGTTGTAATGTTTCTTCTTGCACGATTTTCATAGATATTTATTGTCCGATCTATTTATCGTTAATACTAATTTGTTGTGAGTATTTTTATCATAAAAAATTGATTAAATAAAGTACATTTTTGATTAAAGAGCATAAATTTTAATTTTATTTAAATATTAGATTTGCATGACATCTGATTATTTATATGAGAAATCAAATGCTTATTTTTACAAGATTTTTAAGGTTATTTTAAATATTTAAAATGAATTCATTTGAATTTAAAAATGTGGATAACTTGGTTTTTAATGAATTTAAATAGATTATTAAGCCAGAAAATATGTATAAAAAATAATCAAAAATTAAAATGACAAATAAGGATATAGATGGATTAAAAGAAGATACCCATCAAAATGAATATCTTCTTTTTCTGTTTGAACTTAGGCCGCTTTTCTATAAATATTGGCCTGAATCCACAAGTTGCCACGAATATACTGGCCAATCTGGAAGTCTCTGTACTGGTCATTCCGCGTTGCAATCCGGATCAAGGTCGCAGGCTGGCCTTCATCATGAATGAGGGGGACATCATAAAGGGTATAGTCCTGACCCATAAACTGCATAGTCGTTTTACCGACAATATTGCCCTGGAACCAGGCTTCATCTTCCTGACCCATGGTTTCGCCGTATAGATAAGCTACCATTTTAGAAAAATCTACGGTTACAGGTTCTTTATCTTCTTCGCACTGCGGCTGCCAGGCATCAATCTGTTCCTGCAAATTATCCGGTGCTACACCATTATTGGCAGCCAGAATATCATTCAAGGCACGGTGGTGCTTGATCGAAGCCGGATCATCAACCACCAGATGCTCATGATCTGCGACCGCTTCAAGTTCATAGGCCCAGCCATTCAGATTTACCACATAGGACTGGTCTTTTTCATAGTGCGGGTGATTGACGCTATACAGGCTATCGAAAGCGTAAATAATATTATTAGCACCCAGATTCAGGCGCAATACAGCCTGAGTATTGGATTTACAGCTAATAATCCGGTCAATCGTGGCTTTCACCTGATAAGGACTGTCAAAGCACGGAAATGCAGTTTTTACTACTTGAGGTTTGTTGTTTTCGACGGCAATCACTTGACTCAACTGTACCGCAGCTTTGCTCGGTCCCTGAATCAGCCAGGTCTCTGCATCCATATCACATTCTTGTGTACAAAGGCCCATCGGCATGATTGGTTCATCAAGAGCTTTGCCTAACCACTGTGGAACATCTGTGCCAGGGTTGTCGGTGAGCAAGGTCCAATGTTCGACATGACTACCGAAATTTTGATCATCAATGGTGATGATCTCTGGGCTATTCTGATTTTTCATATGCACAATTGATCTTGGATGATGTATTTATAGTTAATCGAGGGTCATTGCGATTTTTCAAGTCAATCGAATGAATTTTAAAATTAAAATGCCAGTCAAATGAAGTCAAATTTTTTTCTTGTGTGAATCACGCCAGTTTTACCGGGCACATACTTTTTAAAATATTGATGACAGATGCAATGAAAATGGAGCGATTTAATCATCAACCTGATCGTCTCAATTTGCTAGAATAACCATGATTAATACCTTAATGGGAAGCCCTGTGTTGCCATTCAAACTTTGGGTCGATGCCGATGCATTGCCCCGTATTCTGCGAGATGTGATTATTCGTGCTTCGGATCGCTATCAGCTAGAAGTCACTTTTGTTGCCAACCAACCAGTCGGAATAACTCCTTCGATCAGAATTAATTCAATTCAGGTGATGAGTGGGGCGGATGCTGCAGATAAAGAAATTATTCTGCGCATGAAAGAGCATGATATTGTCATGACCCAAGATATTCCCTTGGCTGCGGAAGTCATTGAAAAAGGCGGGATTGCGATTCATCCCCGTGGTGAAATTTATACTACAGCCAATGTCAAAGCGCGCTTACATCTGCGTGATTTTATGGACAGCTTACGCGGAGCGGGCGTGCAAACGGGCGGTCCGCCACCGATTTCAGAACGGGATAAACGCGAATTTTCCAGCGCACTCGATCAGACCATCCAAAAACAAAAACGTAAAACTTCCGCGCTTTAAGCCTTATTCAGAGTGACTCGCATGCCCACACAAACCAATATGATTGCCACCTATCTTTTATTGGTTTTTATCTGGGCGACGACACCGCTAGCTATTGTCTGGAGTGTGACGGATTTGCATCCGCTCTGGGCTTTGGCATTGCGTTTCTTTTTGGCTTTGCCTTTTGCATTTGCCTTGTTGTGGCTATTTAAAACCCGTTTTCCCTTAGATAAATTATCCATGCACAGTTACCTGGCTGGCGCATGCAGTTTTATCGGCTCACAGATTTTCACTTATCTGGCCACGGATTATCTGAGTTCAGGCGTTATTGCCCTGATGTTCGGACTGGCGCCGATTATTACCGGTTTAATTGGCCGTTTTGTATTTCAGCTTAAGCTCTATCCTTCGCAGTGGGGTGGTATGGCGATTGCCTTGCTGGGTCTGGGCATTATCTGTGTCGGTGGCAAAGATCAGCATATTCAGCCGATTGGCATAGGCCTGATGTTGCTCAGTGTTTTTATTTACTGTGTTTCGATGTTCTGGGTGAAAAAAGTTAATGCACCTCTCGAACCTATGGCACAAGCGGCCGGTTCTATTGCTGTTTCAGCGGTCATGGCCTGTACCATGTTGCTATTTATCTGGCAATTTGCACCGACCCAGATTCCGCAGGCTAAATCGCTGATTGGACTCAGTTATGCTGTAATCATGGCTTCCCTGATTGCGATGTTCTGTTATTTTAAACTGGTGCAGAAAATCAAGGCGACCACTTTGTCATTGACCACCGTATTGACGCCGATGCTGGCCTTATTTGTCGGGGTGATTCTGAATGATGAAAAATTATCGGGTGGAGCAGTCTTTGGCGTCGTTATCTTACTGGCTGGTTTGTTGTTATATTTTTCCAGAGAAATTAAAGCGAGCTATAACGCTCGCCTTTCATCACCCAGCAGCACTGACTAAAGCAGTAATTTAAACAAAGTGAGCCTTGACGCATTCACCCAGTTTGACCCGGTCTTGGGGATGCATGGTAATAAAATATGCACCAGTCCGATATTTGCCATTTTCTTCTTCGCGACTGTAGGCCACCTGAGCGGTTGCTGCAATATGGAAGAAATTTTCCGGATGACTCAAAGTCACGTGCAGATAGGTGCCTTCAGCGATAGGGCGCTCATTAAAGAAACTAAAACCGGTTTCTGAAAAGTTCACTTGCTCTGGTACAGGTAACATGCTTTGTACAATTGCGTCATACAAAGAACCGGTAATAAGGTTTAACTTTTGATTAAATAAGGATAAGATTCGAGCAATTTGTTGATCTTTTTCAGATAATTGTTCTAATTCGTAGTTAACCGCATGATCAAATTGATCTAGTTCTGCAAGTAGTAGAAAATAGCGGGGCAAGACGAAGTTAGGATCGTAAGGATCATTCAAGGCAACATCATCGGAAATAATCTGATAATTAATTCGTAAGGCAGCATCGATTCGAGACATGACGCGTCTTTCCGTAAATCCGTTTGGATGCTGTACATTTTCCATAATTTATTACCTCGGACTAGATGGTTATGTTCAAACCAATCTCGCTGTATATAGGGTTGAAATATACTCGCGCACGGCGTAGTAACCACTTCATTTCTTTTATCGCGTTGGTCTCAATGATCGGCCTCACACTCGGTGTGGCAGTCCTCATTACAGTGTTGTCTGTGATGAATGGTTTTGACCGAGAGTTAAAGAATCGTGTCTTAGGAATGATACCTCAAGCGACTGTTTCCTCAACACAAATTTTAACAAATTGGCCAGAACTTGCAAAGCAAATTGAAGGGCATGAGCATGTTCAGGGAGTCGCACCTTTTACTCAATTACAAGGCATGCTGACCGCACAGGGTCAGGTCGCCGGCATTATGGTCAGCGGGATTGAACCCGAGTATGAGAAAAAAGTTTCAATTATACAAAACCATATGGTTGAGGGCAGTATCGACAGCCTGAAAAAAGGTGAATTTGGTATTGTTTTGGGCAAGCAAATGACCGATGCCATGGGTGTGGGTTTAAATGACAATATTACTCTGGTTTTGCCAGAAGCCACCCCATCACCAGCTGGTGTCGTCCCGCGTTTCAAGCGTTTTAAAGTGGTGGGAATCTTCAGTATTGGTGCTGAAGTTGACTCGATGATGGGTTATATCGCTTTAAATGATGCCTCGACCTTGCTGCGTCTACCGGATGGTGCGCAGGGTGTGCGTATGAAGCTGGATGATATTTTCCTGGCACCACAAGTGTCTCAGGAAATTGTGCGTGATTTGCCGGGGAATTTCTATGCTTCGGACTGGACTTATACCCATGGTAATCTGTTCAGCGCGATTCAGATGGAAAAAGCCATGGTCAGCCTGCTTTTATTCCTGATCGTTCTAGTCGCGGCATTTAATATTGTGTCTTCACTGGTGATGGTGGTGACGGATAAAAAATCGGACATTGCCATTTTAAGGACTTTGGGGGCTTCACCTGCCACCATTACCAAAATCTTTATGGTGCAAGGTACCGTGATTGGGGTGATTGGAACTTGTGCAGGGGCCATCCTCGGGATTATTGCGGCAACCAGTATCAGTAGCTTTATTGGCTGGCTCAACAATACTTTAGGCCTGAATATGTTTGATGCCTATTTTATTAACTACTTACCTTCGTATCTGCGCTGGCAGGATGTCTTGGTGATTGTAGGCTTGTCACTGGCCCTTAGTTTTGTCGCGACAATTTATCCGGCTTTACGTGCAGCAAAAATTCAACCGGCAGAGGCTTTGCGTTATGAGTAATCTGATTTTAGATGCCCAGAATATTCACAAATCCTTTACCGATGGCAAGGCCACTGTCGATGTGATTCGTGGCTTGTCGCTACAGGTAAAAGCGGGTGAATTTGTCTCTATTGTCGGTTCAAGTGGTTCAGGTAAAAGTACCTTATTACATGTTCTGGGCGGGTTGGATCGTCCGACTTCGGGTCAGGTCATGGTGAATGGCCGCCGTTTTGATACCTTGTCTGAAGCAGAACGCGGTTATGTGCGGAATGAGCATTTGGGCTTTGTTTATCAGTTTCATCACCTGTTGCCAGAATTTACGGCACTGGAAAATGTGGCCATGCCGCTGATGTTACGCGACAACATGAAGTTTAAGGAAGCCAAACAGCAGGCCGAATATTTGCTGGAACGTGTTGGTCTTTCGCATCGTCTGACTCACAAGCCGGGTGAATTATCCGGAGGTGAGCGTCAGCGTGTAGCTTTGGCGCGTGCAGTGGTCGGTAAACCTAAACTGATGATGGCCGATGAACCGACCGGAAATCTAGACCGCAAGACTGCAGCAAAGATTTTTGAACTGCTGACCGAATTACAACGTGAGTTCAATATGGCGATGCTGATTGTGACGCATGATGAACAGCTGGCCCATGCTGCAGACCGGATTTTACATATGCAGGATGGTCTCTGGATTGAACCATAAATAACGAGAATATTCGCATTTGATTGAAGCTCACTCCGGTGGGCTTTATTATTGGGCAAAATAATAATAAAGAATAAGATTCAATGTTGCAGTGGCTGTGTATCGGCTGGATTTTAGGCCTTGCCTGTATGGGGAAAAGTTTCCTGTCTGTTCAACTGAGCGGGACGGTAGTTTTGATCGTTGCGCTGTTGTGGTATATGGGTTGCCATAAATTAAAGTTCATTTCGAATACACCGCTGCGAAGCTTGTTGATCACTGGATCAAGCCTGCTTTTGGGAGTTTTTTTAGGTCATGCTTATGCCAATCTGCAATTGGCTGAACGTTTATCCAAACGAGAGCACGAGGTCTCTGAAAAAAAATCGTAGTCTATATCAAAGAGCTGAATAAACTGGGCGATCAGAATATCCAGCAAGCCCTGCATGTGCTTAACCCTGATGGCACTACAGTTAAGTGGATGGGTTTTCTGCCAGTTTCAGATCCTGTCATATCCAGTTTAGGAAATGATGTAACCAAACAGCAGACTCTTGAACTGGGACACTATTATTTATTACAAGGCCAGATTCGACCTAACCATAGTTATGCGACACCGGGTGCTTTTGATGCAGAAAAATGGGCCTTGCAGCAAAATGTTATGGCCGGGTTTAGGATTAAACATATCCAAGAGTTGCAACCGCAACAACTCTATGCACTAGGTCATGCTAAATATCTATGTCAGCAGAAAAATTTGAATCAGCGATTTTTGCTTTGGGTAGAACAGCAGCGACTGACCTTAAGAGAGTTTGTGGCCAGACAACCCGTACAGCAGAAAGGCTTGTTACTGGCTCTATTAAGTGGTGATGAAAGTCTCTTGGATCAAGCGACGGAACAGCAATTCCAGCGTTTTGGCATGAGTCATTTGCTGGCGATTTCCGGACCGCATGTCCTGATCTTTGCCTTTATCGTTTGTGGAGCGTTGCAATATCTGATTTCAAGGTACGTACCGCAGATTTATCTGAAATGGCCAAGGCAGTATTTTTTGAGTCTGCCTTTTTTGTTATGTGTATTGCTGTATTGTGCCTTTGTCGGTTTTGAAATTCCGGCGTTACGCACTTTACTGATTTGTGTGATTGTGACTTTTACGCTGCTGCTCAGGCAAAGTATGCAGCCATTAAAACTGCTGATTTTAAGTGCTGCCTTATTGTTGCTCTTTGATCCTTTTAGCATTTTGTCGGCCGCATTCTGGCTGTCTTATGGGGCCTGTTTTGTCTTGCTGCGGATCTATCAAACCATTCAGCAGCAACCGCATCAAACAGTACAAACAGCATTACAACGACTGTATTTTGCAATAAAAGTTTTGATGGAGTCGCAGTGGAAAATCTTTCTGGCCCTGTTTCCCTTAATGATGTTGTTTTTTAAGCAGGTGGCTTGGATTACCCCGCTAAGCAACCTGGTGGCTATCCCGTGGATTGGCCTGCTGATAGTTCCCGTAGATATTCTGGCGGCTTTATTATTTTTCATTTCTGAACCACTTTCGAGTCTGCTGTTTCAGCTCAATGATATTTTTATTCATATACTGCTGGCATTTTTGAATCTGCTTGATCGGCTGTTTGCACCGCAACTGATTCCTGTGGCCATGAATGTCTGGATGATTGCTCTATGTATTTTGGGCTTATTAATTGTCTTTTTGCCGCGTGGCTTAGTGCCCAAAAGCTGGACAGCACTTGCCTGTTTACCACTGTGCATTCCTCAACTTAATCAGCATGCATTTCAGCTGTCTGTTCTGGATGTCGGGCAGGGACAGGCCATCTTCATTCGGGAAGGGCAAAAGAGCATGATGATCGATATGGGCGGTTATTATAATGAAGAAAAATTCAGTATTGGTCGGCAAGTGATTATGCCATTTTTGTCTGTGCAAGGTGTTGGAGAACTGGATCAACTGATTTTGACCCATCTGGATCAGGACCATAGCGGTGCATATCACAGCATTAAAGATCAACTAAACATCCGACAAGTGTCATCCAATCAGATGCCTGAAACAGCTGCTTCTTCAAGCTTTCAGTTTTGTTATGCAGGACAGCAATGGCAATGGTCTGAGACGATTAACTTTAAAATTCTGGCACCTCGGCAGCAGCAGTTAAATACGCCAAACTTCAATAAAAATGACCGGTCGTGCGTGATATATCTGCAAGTTAAAAATACCGGACCGTATCAAAACTTTTTACTGATGGGCGATGCGGGCTGGGAGACTGAATATCAACTGCTCCAAGACTATCCCGAACTTCAGGTCGATGTGCTGGTACTCGGCCATCATGGCAGTCAGCACAGTTCAGCCTATCAATTTTTAGAAGTTTTGCGACCTAAATTGACGATTGCCTCGGCTGGGAAATTTAACCGTTATGGCCACCCGAGCCAACTGACGCAGCAACGGTTAAAAGCTCTTAATATTCCATTATTGACCACGGCAGAACAGGGGAGTGTGCACTTCCAGCAACAAGGCTCAAAACTGGTGCTTTCTGCCGAACGACATGGATGGCAGTGGTTGTATCGTCAGCCTTTAAGTGACTGATTCCAATATGGGCGAAACTTCATGTAGTTCTTGTGTTCTCAACGCATTTACTTTGTTCAGGGCTTGTTCATGTTCAAGTTTATAGAGATTTCCTAAGTCTTGATGCGCATTAAAACGTTTATAACTCCAGTGATAATGTTCCGGATGGCGACGAATTAAATTTTCAATACTATTGATAATGACTTGCGTGCCTTGATTGGCATTGCCACTATAAATTTTTTCATCAACCGTTTCGATAAAGATATCGAATCCATCATCAGTATTACGCAAGGCATATAAAAACAGGGCACGCGCTTTGGTCTTTTGAATCAGTTTAGCACTCAAATTACTCGTGGCCAAAGGCACGCCGAAATAGGGAATATATTCACCACCGATATTCGGGGTATGATCCGGCAGGATGACCGTAGTGCCGCCTTGTTTTAAGGCCTTAAAAATCTGACGAACGCCAGATTCATCGGTCGGTACCAGATGCGCCTGTTCCCGGCTACGGGCAGCCCGTACAAATTGATCTGCAGCCTGATTTTTCACAGGTTTATACATAATCGTCATTGAAGTGAACTGGGCAATATAGGCATTCATAATTTCCCAGGTACCAAAATGCGGCACGATTAACACGAGGCCTTTAATTTGTGCAATGGCATCATGAAGTAGATCTTCGCCAATAACGCGATGAACGCGTTTAAGATTTTTCTGATTGCTTGAGCCCCAAATAGTAAAGAACTCGAAATATGACATTAATTCATTGCGAACCGCAGCACGGTTAATCTGTTCACGTTCCTGATTAGACAGTTCTGAAAGACTGATTTCAAGGTTGAGACGAATGACTTCCGAAGTTTTAGTGACTTTAAAACTGTTCACAATAAAGGCCAGAATACGGGCCATCCAGCGAGAAACCGGAAGCGGTTGGCGGCTAATGTATTTGAGTAATCCGTAAGCTGAATTCCGTGAGCCCTGTTTCGTCATTGATTTCGTCTAAGTACAAAAAAAGAGAACAAAATTTATTATAGGCGAAAACGTTTTGTTTAGACAGAATTACCCGATTCAGTGTATATAATGGATTCAATATAAATCAATTTATTGGATTATTTATGTCCGATTGGCCACCAAAACCTGAAAATCAAATACAAAATACGCAACAGCCAGTTCAACCGACTGGTCCGGAATGGAAATTGCTTGAAAAAGCAGTTTTAGCTTCGGTAGAAGAACAGCGCCGTGCGCGCCGTTGGGGAATTTTCTTTAAATTCCTGACTTTTGCTTATCTGCTTGTGGTTATTCTGGCATTGGGCAAGAGCTGTAGTTCAGTCTCGTCAGATGCCAGCGCTGGTGCGGGTTCTCATATTGCAGTCGTGGATATTGTGGGTACGATTGCAGCCGACAAGCAGAGTGTCAACAGTAGCAATACCATCAAATCATTGAAAAAAGCCTTTGAAAATAAACAAAGCAAAGCAGTGGTACTAAATATCAACTCACCTGGCGGTTCACCGGTACAGTCGGATGAGATCTGGCAGGAAATTCAGTATCTGAAAAAACAGCATCCTGGGAAAAAACTGTATGCCGTGATTGGCGATACGGGGGCTTCAGGTGCTTATTATATTGCTTCAGCCGCGGATGAAATTATTGTCAATCCATCGAGTCTGGTTGGTTCAATTGGGGTAATCATGCCGAATTATGGTGTGACTAATCTATTGCAAAAGTTAGGCGTTGAAGATCGCACCATGACTTCAGGTGAAAATAAAGCTTTGCTGTCTATGACTCAGCCGGTTGATCCTGCGCAAAAAGCCCACGTACAGGGTGTGCTGGATAATGTGCATGGTCACTTTATTAATGCAGTTAAACAAGGACGTGGCAATAAATTGAAATCCAATGATCCTGCTATTTTCTCTGGCTTGTTCTGGACCGGTGATCAGGCGGTGAAATTAGGAATTGCGGATCGTATCGGTAGCTTAAATACTTTGAAACGTGAACTGAAAACTGAAAAAGCGTTGAATTACACCATTGAATATAGTCCATTTGAATCAGTCTTGGGTCGTATGGGTTCATCGATTGGGGATGGAATTGCTTCTTCGGTTGCACAGAAGCTTCAGTCAGAAAATAGCACGACACTGCAATGAAACCATTGATTCATTTCGCGCACGCCAATGGCGTGCCATCCAAAGTCTATCAAAAGCTGTTTGATGGATTACAAGATGATTACGATATTATCTATGTGCCGCTTTTAGGGCCAGACAAGCGTTATCCGGTTGATAACCATTGGAAAAGCCTGACCCAGCAAGTGATTGACAGTATTGTACGTCAGTCACATGGGCGACCTGTCATTGGTCTGGGGCATTCTTTGGGATCTGTGTTAACTCTGCAGGCGGCTTTGCAGCGTCCGGAACTGTTTTCACAAATGATCATGCTGGACCCGCCGATGATTATGGGCAAAGAAGCCTTTGCCTTGCATATTGCCAAGACTTTTCGCTTAAAAGCATTGGATAAAATGTCTCCGGCCGGTCTGTCCAAACGCCGTCGTGACCATTGGAATTCACGTGAACAAGCCGCTGAATTGCTGCGCCCTAAAGGTTTTTATCAGGATTTTGATGCAGATTGCTTCCAAGCTTATATTGACCATGCCTTGCAGGATGATCCCATCCGGGGTGGGGTAGAACTCACTATTCCTAAAATGGATGAGGTCGCAGTCTTTAGAACCAATCCGTCACTATGGTGGTTGCCTCAGGCAAAACCCAAAATTCCTGTGCATTTAGTTGTGGCTAAGAAAGGTCCATTTCTGGCCCGCAAGTTCCCGCAGCAAGTGCAAAAGAAATTTGGTATTCCTTTTACCGTGGTGGATGGTGGACATATGTTCCCATTGGAACAACCTGATCAAGTAGCTGGCTTGGTCAAACAGCTGATTCAGCAACAGTCTGCTTGAATTATTGAATATATTGGAAATAAAAAAACGCATCCGAGGATGCGTTTTTTTATATCTAAATTTTTTTAGAACTTGCAGAATTGAACAGGCGCTTGCATTTTCTCATTTCGATATAACACACCATCTTTAGTATGTTGAATCGTTCCGCTACAAATCCATTCTACGACTTGTGGATAGATCACATGCTCGAGGCTATGCACACGTGTTGCCAAACTTTCTACCGTATCATGATGAGAAACCTTGAGAACACCTTGGGCAAGCGCTTGGCCTGCATCCAGTTCAGCCGTAACATAATGCACCGTACAACCGTGCAGAACATCACCGGTATTGAGTACACGCTGATGCGTATGCATGCCTTTATAATAAGGCAACAGGGAAGGGTGAATATTTAACATTTTCCCTTCCCAGGCTTTCACAAACTTTTCACTTAAAATTCGCATAAAGCCGGCAAGTACCACCAGATCTACATCCCAGTCCGAAAGCTGTTGATGCATGACATCATCAAAAGCTTCACGATTCGGATATTGCTTGTGTTCAATAACTGCAGTCTGAATGTCTGCCTGTTGTGCACGCGTTAAAGCAAAGGCTTCAGGTTTATTGGAAATTACGCCCACAATTTGCCCTGAAAGATTGGCATCAATCAAGGCTTGCAGATTTGATCCACTACCTGAAACAAGTACAGCAATTTTAATCATGCGAAATTACGCGAAGATCACACGAATTTTTTCGTCTGCACCTGCAACCGATTCAGCATTGTCTTGAATCTGACCCATCGCCCATGCTTTTTCACCAAGCTGGTTGAGTAATTCAACAGTTTTGTCTGCATCAGCTGCATCAACAACCAGCACCATGCCGACGCCACAGTTGAAAGTACGATACATTTCAAATTGTTCTACGCCGCCTTCACGTTGTAGAAGTTTGAATAGCTCAGGCCATTCCCAAGAAGATTCATTTACCAACGCTTGAGCACCGTTTGGAAGTACGCGAGGTAAGTTACCTGGTAAACCACCACCGGTGATGTGTGCCATCGCATGGACATCAACGTGTTTTAACAGTTCAAGAATTGGTTTTACATAAATGCGTGTTGGTTCCATTGCAACATCTGCAAGTGGGCGGCCATCGACGATTTGATTCAGGTCAACGTTTTTCACGTCCAGGATTTTACGAAGCAGTGAGTAGCCGTTTGAGTGCGCACCTGAAGAAGCTACACCAATTAAAACGTCACCCGCTTTGACTTTAGAGCCATCAATAATTTTGCTTTGCTCAACAACACCGACACAGAAACCTGCAAGATCGTAATCTTCACCTTCATACATGCCTGGCATTTCGGCAGTTTCACCGCCAACTAATGCACAGCCAGCAAGTTCACAACCAGCGCCAATACCTGTGACTACATTTGCAGCAACATCAACATTTAAGTGACCAGTTGCATAATAATCAAGGAAGAACAGTGGTTCAGCACCACAGACAAGAAGGTCATTCACGCACATTGCAACCAGGTCTTGACCAATTGTGTCATGACGGTTCAAATTCAGTGCCAGACGTAATTTTGTACCAACACCATCTGTGCCAGATACGAGAACAGGTTCTTCATAACCTTTAGGAATTTTACAAAGTGCACCAAAGCCACCTAGACCGCCCATAACTTCGGGACGTGAGGTACGCTTAGCGACAGATTTGATACGATCGACTAACGCGTCGCCCGCCTCAATGTCGACACCTGCATCTTTGTAGCTTAAACCAGTGTTTGGGGTAGAAGTTGAGTTGCTCATAATGAAGTCTCCGCATTCGCGGGTGCGATTATAACCTGAATATGTAAAACTCTTATGGTATTTGTGGCCTAAAATGCTATCTTTATTAAAATATTTTAATTTTTAGAATGATTAATAGAGAAAAGGCAAGATTCTATGGTCGATCGTACTTTACGGCGCATTCTTATACTTGCTGGTATAGCATTGATACTTTGGGTTTTATATCTGCTTAAACCAGTTGTAGTTCCTTTTGTTGCAGCTTTTCTAATTGCTTATTTATTTAGCCCCTTGGTTAATGTTTTGCACCGCATTGGGCTGGCTCGATGGCTCTCGATCAGTATCGTATTTATCGGGATTGGGATCGTGGTTACATTGGTGATGTGGTATCTGGTGCCACTAGTCTGGCAGCAGCTGATGTATGCGCGTGATAGCATTCCAGCCGGGATTCACTGGATCAATTACACGTTCTTACCTTGGCTTTCCGATAGCTTTAATCTGGTACCAATGGAAATCGATACCGATCAGATTTCCTCAGTCGTAATGGACTATGTCCAGACCAATTATAGTGCGGACAGTATTCAGGCAATGCTGCTAAAACTGGCACAATCTGGCCTGAATTTTATCCAGATTGGTGGCACGATTGTCCTGATTCCGATTATTGCCTTTTATTTCTTGCTGGATTGGGATCGTATGCTGGACAGCTTACGCCGCCTGATTCCCCGTCCTTATGAAAAAACAACCTTAAATATTGTGAGTGAATGTCATAGTGTCTTAGGTGCCTTTGTCAAAGGTCAGTTCCTGGTCATGGTTCTTTTGGGCGTGGTTTATGCAGTGGGACTGCAACTGATTGGCCTGGAGATTGGCTTGATCATCGGGATGATTGCCGGATTGTGCAGTATCATTCCGTATCTTGGTTTTGCGGTTGGAATTATTGCCGCAGTCATTGCAACCTTTTTCCAATTTGGAATCGACTGGTGGCAGCTGGTACTGGTGGGGATTGTATTCATGGTGGGTCAGGCTGTAGAAGGCTATATCCTACAACCGTTCTTACTAGGTGATAAAATTGGTCTTTCTCCTGTAGCTGTAGTATTTGCAGTTCTGGCAGGTGCGCAACTGGCCGGATTCTTGGGTATGCTGATTGCCTTACCAGTGGCAGCCGTGATTGTGGTACTGCTGCGGCATATCCGTGAGTATTATGAACATACGCCATTTTATGGTGATCAGGCTGTTATCATACAAGATGCCTCTACCGGTTCAATCAATATTGAAACAGCAGACTTAGATGTTGATATTGAAATGAAAAAGCCACAGAAAAAACCGCTGCAAGCAGAGGAGAACTCAAGTAAAATTCACGATCCACATCGTAAAGACTCATAAGGCCACAAAATCGTATGCGTCAATTGCAGTTAGATATAGAACCTCAGCTCGATGCCCGAATCAGTGATTTTTCAGGGCCGGGTTGGGGGCATGTCATTGATGCTGTCCGTCAATTACATGCAGGCCTGATCAACCAATTTTATGTCTATGGGGGAGCCGGTACAGGTAAAAGTCATTTGTTGTCTGCCATCTGTGACTCTTATCTGGAAGTAGGTAAATCTGCAATTCAGGTATCTTTGCTTGAGCTTTTAGATGCACCGACTGAGGCGATTACTTCTCTGGATCGTTTTGATCTGGTAGCACTTGATGATATCGAAGCGATTAGTGGCGTACCCCATTGGCAACGCGCAGTATTTCACTTGATTAATTATAATAATGAAGGTGGTGGGCAGTTGGTGTTTTCGTCACGTTTTGCACCTATCGAACTCAAACTCGAATTGCCAGATTTACAATCCCGTCTCACGCAGGCGGTTAGTACCCGTGTTCCGAGTGGCAGTTTGTATGCTGATCGCTATGCGCTAGTTTCCTCGGTACTCGATCGTCGTGGGATCCATTTAGACCCTCAAATCTTTGACTATTTACTCAGCCATGGGCCGCATCAAACTTCAGTGCTGCTTCAAAGATTAGAGCAGATTATTCAACTACTTAAAGGGGAAAAGTTAAAAGTTAGCAATGCCAATCTGCGGCAGATATATGCCTTGATTGACGAATATCGGTAAATCATAAAAATTCTTGAGTAATTACTCAGTCTATGACACAGTAAGGCAAAATAATTCGCTGTTGCAAGGATTCTGCAACTTTAGAAGAAAAAGAAAGAAATAAAAATTAAGGAGAAGGTTATGCTCAAGAAGAGCATAGGCATAGCTTTGCTATGTATAGCGGGGCAGTCGTATAGTGCAGATATTATTGTAACCACTACAGAAGATATTGAAAAAGATGACAAGGAATGTTCACTTCGAGAAGCTGTTGAGTATGTTAACCGTGGCTTAGCTAAATCAGGTTTTATGGGGTGTGGTGGGGAGAACTCATCCAGTACCATTATTTTAAAAGAAAAAAATACCTATGTGTTGAACCAGCATATTGCGATCAAAAAATCTCTTACCATCCGTGCGGTCGCAGAAAGTGATGGTGAATTCAGTACGGATGAAAAAGCATTAGGTTTGTATAATGCTCATATTCAAATGAAAGGTACCGATAATCTTTTCCGGATCAACAGTACAGATACATTGGTTCAGTTAAATTTGAAGGAACTGGATCTTGAAGGCTGTGGTAAAACCAGTTGTGCTGAACAAGGTGGCCTAATTTATAATAAAGGTCAGCTAATTCTAGAATATAACCGTCTATTTAATGCTGCTGCCAACTTGGGTGGGGCAATTTATAATGCTGGCAAGTTTGGTCAGAACTTAACAAGCCGTGCACAAATTAAAAATAGTCTGATCGAAAATAATAAAGCCCAACGAGGCGGGATCCTGTATAGCGAGCTACCTGCTTTCCTCATTTATCAAAGTGTACTTAAAAATAACCAGACACTGGATAATTCAGCGACCAATATTTATAGCGCGGGACAGTTTGCTGACTCCAGTAAAGATCAAGGTATTAGTGGGGAGATATTAAGTAGTACGATACTAAAAAATAAGGGTGTACTCATTAATGTCCTGGACGGGATGGGATTGAATAATCTCACCATGGTTGATAATGAAAATACTGCTTTAAATATCCATGCACCGTATGGAAGAGCTTATGTAGCGAATAGTATTATTTTAAGAAATGGTACACAGGATTGCCAAATTATCACTGGTGATAAGTCTGTGTCACAAAATAATCTGCTGACAGCCTCGTGTGGTGTAGGGGATGCCGTCGCGCCGAACCAGTTTTGGAATGGTACACGACTTTTTGCTGAATCCTCAGATAAAAGTGAAGGTATTTGTCAGACCCTACAAGAAAATAATAATGCCATACTTTGTCCATATAGCGTTCCTAAAGGACAATTTCTCGGTTATATGCGCCCACGAATTTTGTTGAACTATATCCTTGTGAGTGAATCACCGATTGTGAATAGAGGCACAGGATTGAGTTTAGCAAATCCAACGGTAGCATGTGAAGCGGCAGATCAGCGCGGGATCAACCGTTTGATGGATAATCTGTTTTGTGATCGTGGTGCTGTTGAAATCACGATACCAATCTCAGGCAGTCTGGTGGGACAAGATCTGTTAAAGGGTGAAATTGCCAAGTTTTCAATTGAATCTTATCTGGGAGATAGTGATTTAATTCCAAAAGAACAGTGTAATGCCATTGTTGGTCAGAATCCGACGGGGGAGCCTTGGCAAGATGGCTGTTTGAAAGTGGTACAAACCAAAACAGCTTCCAAGGGTAAAACAATCATCGATATTCATGGCAATGTCGTTTATACCCCGGATTCTACCTGGCATGGAGCAGATATTTTCGAACTACAAGTGGTGACCTCATCGACACGGTTTAATAAAAGTAAACCTTATTTGACTATTACTACTCAAATTGTTCAGGAGCCAAAAAATGAAATGGAAGACAAAGCAGTCAAAACTTCAGGCGGCTCATGGGGTGGTGGTGGGCTACTGATTTTACTCGGATTAATAGGTTTACGCCGTGGATTAAAAGATTAAGGAAAAATCATGAAAAATTATAAAAAAGGACTGCTTGCGGCCATGATTTTATCTGCCATGAGTTTGATGGCAGCCGAAGATAAAACGATATATGTAACTACTTTTGCTGATGAAGATGGCGAGAATAATAGTGCCTGTTCTTTGCGAGAAGCCATTAAAACTGCAAAACTGGATAAATCTTATGGCGGATGTAATGTAGGACGTACGCTTCGATTGGATGGTTCAGCTGCAGATGTGATTCAGCTTGAAGCAGGCGAGTACAAATTAGATAAAGAGCTGATCGTAGAGTCAGCGCTCAAAATTTATGGGAAAACTCCGCTTAACTATGCTAGTCGTAGTCCGATTACGCTGTTATATCCAACCCGGGAGGCTTTAAAAAGTACTATTTCGGGCCAGGGGAAAACCAGATTATTTAATAGTATGGCCAGTCAATCCAGTCTGGAAATTCATCATCTGATCTTAAAGGATGGCTATGCAGCAATAAATACCTTGGATAAAGGTAATGGCGGTACTTTTTATGTAGCAGGGCCTTTAAGTATTAATACCAGTGAAATAGTAAATTCCCGAGCAGCTGCAGAAGGTGGTGCGATTTATAGTGTAGCAATGAATACGGAAAGGAATATTGTCATTCAGGATTCTTTGATTCAAAAAAATCAGGCGAGTTCATATGGTAGTGTTCTGGCGATGGATTGTCAGGGAAATTTAGGTACAACTCAAACCAATGTGAAAATTAATTCCAGTAGTATTGTTAAAAATGGTTCAGACACTGCTAACAGTATTATTGATTTTTGTGGCTATGCCACAGTAGAAATTGTTAACTCTACTATTGCGAAGAATACTGCCAGTACCACAGGACATATTGTGCGTATGACGAATGAAGTTAATCGTCCGCTCAGTAAATTCTCCAGTTTAACTGCATTAAGTAATACTATTGTTGAAAATACAGCCCAATCTACTTTATTTTATGACAATACCGGGTTTAGGTATTTTAATTTCAATATTTTAGCCTTTAACCAAGGCCTGTCTTGTGAATATGCCTTAAATCAGGGAAATCCGACCATGGCACAACGTGTTGAATTTTCTACAATTCGAAATGCAATTCAAACGACTGGGCCATCACGTTGCGTATTGCCAGAATTAGACGAAGATACTACTTCAAATAATCTTGATGTCTCTAACAATATAATCAGCAGTTTATTAACAAATTATATTGAGCCTGCTATTGATAATCGCTATTTAGGGCTGTATTACCCGCGTGATAATCAGACCGCAACGGATTTGGTAGATATCGGGGTGAGTGGCTGTATTGAACAAGACCAGCGTGGTATTGATCGTGTGATTGGATCCACATTAACATTTGATCCAAGTGCAAAAAATACCTGCGAGATCGGCTCAGTTGAAATCCGACGTTTGACTGCAGCCGATATTACGGACTTGCAAAATAAGAGTTTGGTAGAACTCAATGACTTTTATCAGGAGAATATAGATGATCTCGAAGAAATCATTGCTGATAAAAATACTCCAGAAAATGAGCTTTCTGGTTTAAAAGAAGAATTGAAAAGTTATCAGGATTTGCTTAAATATACCAAGCAATATCAGAAATATCGTGCAATCTATATTAATCCTTTTATCTTGGCTATGCCTCAAGAAACTCTAACCAATGATAAGATTCAAATTAAAGCCTTAAATTCACAAAATTATGAGGTCAGTGTAAAAACTTTAGGTGTTGGTAAGTTAGTTGGTACAGGCAATTCGACCACTGTGGAAGGAAATCCAAATGATCCAAATCTTAAATGTGAGTGGAAACCTGATTTAAACCGGATCATGATGTATCGCACTGATGGTAAGCAGACTAGTTCGGTTGATATGGAGTTCTGTAGTTATACCCTTAAAGACCCGGCTACAGGTGCCAGCAATGCTGGCCTCTTAAGAGCAGCTTTTAACAACATTGCACCGATTGCAAAAGATGATGAATATCGGCTTAGTCCAGAGAATAATCTTACAGTGACGGTAAATCCGCTTGAAAATGATAGTGATGATGGGGATGGGCCTCTACCATCAGGAAAGTCGGCTTTTTATCAAGATAAAGATGGAAAAGAGATCCCGATTCATATTGTTAAGCTGCCTGCGGGAGTTTCACTGAAGGCAGAGCGACAAGGAGCATGTCCTGATACCTATCAAAATCAGACCTGTTATGGTGGACAGCTGACATTTAGTGTAAAAAATAATTTAAGCCAGGCAAATTACAGCATGGATTATGCGATTTTCGATGCTGATGAAAAAATGTCAGAAAAAGCGATAATCTTGTTACGTAATACAGTTAAAAATACGAATACGTCCTCAAGTGGTGGTGGGGCAATTGGAATGTGGGGGCTACTGGGATTATTAGGACTAGTAGGTTATCGCCGCTTAAGAAAATAAAATATGATTGAAACATCAAAAAAGCCTCCATATGGAGGCTTTTTTATATTAAGTTTTTAATGCGAGTTAGGCTGCTGAGTCACTTGCTGATATTTGAGAATGTATTCTTCGCGAATGGCAAGGCGTTGCTCAGGAGACGCTTTTTGCATACGTGCGCCCAGTTCTTTGCGTTCCTGACTGCTCATCATTTGCCAAGTCTCACGCATTCTCTGTTTTTCCGCATCAGGGAGTTGAGTAAACCAGTCCATACGCTGCTGCAAGCTGACACGTTGTTGTTCGGGGATTTCTTTTAGAGATTGGTAACGTTTAATCAGTGCCAATTGTTCAGAATCAGAAAGACTATCCCAAGTATCAGTTACTTGGGTATTCGCATCCTTGGAAAATAGCCAAAAACGTTCAAATCCTGCAAAGCTGGTTTGCAGAAAACTGAATGCACAAAAAGCAATCGCCAATTTTTTAGCTGCCATGTGGAACTTTGTCCTCACCTAAAACCATTAACATTTCTAAATCTTCAAGCATTTGCGGAGACAGTTTTGGGACTGACACCATTTGAGTTTGTGGTTCGTTATGGTCCGAAAGATTTGGTAATATCACAACGCCTGCAATCGCAGCTGCCAAAGCAAAACCTGACATTTTTAGAAATGCAAAGCGTGAATGTTTTGAATCCTGAATTTCTTCAAGAACATGGTGCATGACAACAGGTTTGTCTTTATGTTGTTGTGCCAGTCCATCAAGTTTGGAAGTTACTTGTTTTAAGAAATCATCTTGATTCATTCGGATGACCCTCCCAGATATGGATTTAAATGCGCTAAAGAGGCACGTAAGCCTTGGATAGCACGGTGATAATGGGTTTTTACACTGCCTTCTGTACAGTTCATAATTTGTGCGGTGGTATGCGTATCAAATCCTTCCCAGGCTCTTAACATAAATGCCTGCTGCTGACGCACAGGCAATTTTGCAATCGCTTCTTGGATTTCTTCAGCAGTGACTGCCTGATCGAGAAAGTCCAGCGGCGTTGGTGTTGATTCATCGACGACATCATCAAATTCAATTTCGTCGTCATCGAGACTGACTTTCTTGAAAAAGGAAAACATTTGACCACGCCGTGACTCTTTACGACGCCAGTCCTGTAACTTGTTGTTGAGAATGGTATAAAATAGGGGATACCATTCTTCAGTACTTTTTTCTGCATAGGATTTGTGTAAGGAAATGAAAGCTTCCTGAACCAGATCCATGGCAATACCATGATGACCTTGAGTCGCACTTTCCATCATCACCAAGGCACGCCCAGTCACATCCTGCATGAAATTCTTCAGACGTGCTTCAGCCGTACTCTTCAGAATACTTACATCGTGTGTTTGCAACTGTTTTGGTGCTAAATCCATTGAGATGGAAAATCCTGTCATTGGACACCCACCATTATTCCCAAGTTCATAATCATATAACGTTGGGAATCCTGGTTTGGTTGACAATTAAGTTTATTATTTTTGTAGTTTAATCTATTTTATACACGGGCAGGGTCGTATTAAAACACTGTAACCTAAATCCCTAATTAGATACGTTGACGTACCATTTCGAAAAAACAGATCGAACCCGCAATGGCGACATTCAGTGATTCCTGACCCCCAGGTTGCGGAATGCTCACGGCTTCAGCATGTTGCATCGCATAATCAGACACGCCTTGGCCTTCATTGCCCAGAATCCACACGCAAGGTTTACGTAAGTCTTTTGAATATAGGCTTTCAGCACGGTGTGAGCTGGTTACATAAACAGGGATTTGAAATTGCTCAAGAATTTGTTCAAGCGAAATATTTTCAAAGGTTTGCAGTGTGAAATGTGCACCCATACCGGCACGTAATACGCGTGGAGACCAGAGCGATGCAGAACCTTTGGTACACACAATTTGTTCAATACCGGCAGCAGCAGCAGAGCGAAGCAGGGTGCCTACATTACCCGGATCCTGTACATTTTCCAGAATCAAAGTGTCTGCTTTAAAATCCAATGCATAATTTGCTGTTGGTAAAGTCACCACAGCTAAACAGGCTAAAGATGTTCCTAAGGTACTTAAATCTTTGTATAAAGACTCGCTTAGAACAAAGACCATACCTGTGTATTTTGCGAGAATTTTCTCGAAATCAGGATGTGAAAGTGCATGTTCAGTGGTGAAAATAGAATCAATTTTACGGTTTTCATGTAACCAGGCGAGAGACAGATGCGTGCCTTCTAAAACCGTTTGACCTTGTTTTTTACGATAGGTATTTTGTTCGATTAAACCACGTAAGTGTTTAATCTTTGGATTGTCTTTTGAATCAAGAAAAAAAGTTGGCATGGGAGATATAATCCACGGCAGCCGATTCAATATCGACTGCCGCTATAAAAATTAGTTGTGGTAGCTGGTCACAAGATCAACTTCGTTTTTAGAACCAATGATCACTGGCACACGTTGATGTAGATCTGTCGGTTCGATCTCAAGAATACGCACACGACCTGTAGTTGATGCACCGTCAGCCTGTTCCATGAGCATGCTCATTGGGTTAGCTTCATACATTAAACGCAGACGGCCAGCTTTAGCCGGATCTTTAAGGTCATATGGATACATGAAGATACCGCTACGGCAAAGAATACGGTGAATGTCGCCCACCATACAAGCAACCCAACGCATATTGAAGTCTTTTTCACGAGGACCGGTTTTGCCTGCTAACAATTCATCGATATAACGCTGTACTGGTGCTTCCCAATGACGTTGATTCGACGCATTGATCGCATATTCTTTAGTATCTGCAGCTACCTGAATTGCTTCAGAAGTCAGTAGGAATTCTTGAGTCTCAGGGTCATAGGTAAAGAACACTACGCCTGCGCCGACGGTCAATGCCAACATGGTCGATGGACCATAAAGCACATAACCTGCAGCTACCTGATGAACACCGGCTTGCATAAAGTCTTCTGCCTGAGTCACGGCATTTTTTGCAGGAAGAATCGAAAAAATGGTACCAACACACATATTGATGTCGATATTGCTTGAACCGTCTAATGGATCGAACAATACCAGAAATTGACCATTTTCTTGTGCAGGGGTGAATTCATCCAGTTCTTCTGAGGCCAAACCACCCACATTTGGATGTTGCTGCAAGGCATCAATCAAATAGTCATTAGAAATGACATCCAGCTTCTTTTGCTCTTCGCCTTGAACGTTTTCATGCTGTGCACTTCCCAATACACCCGCTAAAGCACCTTTTTGCAGTAATTGATCAATGTCTTTGCAAGTGTTTGCAATCGTTTCAATAACTTGTGCAAGTTCAGGTGTGAGATTCCCGCTTTGTTGTTGTAAAAACTGGGATAAAGTGCGGTATGACATAGGGGAAACTCCAAAACTTAAATCGGGAAAAAATGATCAAAACGATATGCGGCTATATTTTAGATGAGAACGTACTAAAAGAAAAATTAAACTGGATTATTTGTATCGATTTTGCCCTTGCAACTCCTGCGGAAAGTGCTATGTTGAAGACAAAGGAAAATTGAGAATAGGAGCACAGATATGACAACATTGAAGTTTGATGCGACTCCAACGCCAAGCGAAGGCATTACTTTAGATGATATCTCTGAAGACAAGATGAAAGAAGCCTGGCGGGATTATGAAGCAAAACCAGAGTACAAACAATTCAATAAACATGACCTGATCGAATCGATGCATCCGGCTGAACAAGATCAGCTTCCCAAGTAGACCGATTCTTTCATTGAAGCAAATAAAAAGCACTCATGATTGAGTGCTTTTTATTTGATGAAACCATCATGAATGAAAATTATTTCAACAATGGTGGTACCGCTTCATAATTAATTTCTACACGGCGGTTTTCTTTCCAGGCATTTTCGTCATGGCCCGCATTGATTGGCATTTCCTTGCCATAGCTAACTGCTTCTAGTTGACCAGGATTAACACCAGTCGTCACCAAGAAGCTTTCTACTGCTTTGGCACGACGCTCGCCAAGTGCCATGTTGTATTCACGGGTACCGCGTTCATCGGTATGGCCGGTGAGTGCTACACGTGAATTGGCATTGGCCATCAGGAATTGCGCATGGGCTTGCAGCGTATTTAGATCTTCATTGCTGAGTTCAGTACTGTCATAGTCAAAATGCACCACGCGTTTTGCCAAGAATGCTTTATTTTCTGCAGTAACACCTTTTGCAGAAGCACCTGCCATGTTTTGTGCATTCAGTGCTGCATCTTCACTCAGACCTTGAGTATTCACAGTTGTTGTACCGGTCGTATCTAAACCGCCCGTTTGAACTTCAGCGGCAGGCTTACGGCTCGCACAACCTGTCATGACAACAGCTGCTGCTAAAAGTGGCAAGGCAAATAATTTTACTTTGTTCATCTTCATCTCCATGAAGTTTGATTATGGGGTAAAGGGTTTATCAATATAAAAATCTTATTTTGGCGCCCAAGCCGGTTCACGGACTTCACCCGTTTCACTTGGTAAATTCATACGGAAGCGGCCATCCAGCGACATGATCGACAAGAGTCCGCGTGCACCTTCACGGGTGGCATAGACTACCATCTGGCCATTTGGCGAGAAGCTTGGCGATTCGTCCAGCGTCGTTGGCGTCAGAATATTGTTCACACCAGAGGTCATGTCCTGAACCGCAACTCGATAGTTACTGCCGCTTGGACGATGAACTAATGCAAGTTTTTTACCATCTGCGCTCAGCGTGCCGCGCGCGTTGAATGCACCACGGAAGGTCAGGCGTTTATTGCTACTTGATTCAAGATCATGGCGGTAAATTTGTGGAGAACCGCCACGGTCAGAAGTGAAAATAAAAGATTTTCCATCTGGTGAATAACGTGCTTCAGTATCAATGGCACTGTCATTGGTCATACGTTGTAGCTGACGCGTTTCCAGATTCATCTGGTAGATTTCCGGATTGCCGTGCATAGAAGCAGTAAACAGCATGCTCTTGCCATCTGGAGAGAAGCTCGGCGCACCATTCAAGCCGCGGAAGCTGGCCAGTTTTTCACGTTGTCCGGTCGCCAGATCCTGTACATAAATCGCCGGGCGTTTGGTTTCAAAGGACACATAAGCGATTTTTTTGGCATCTGGTGTCCATGCTGGAGAAAGGATTGGATCACGTGAGGTCAAAATGGTCTTTGGCTGTTCACCATCGGTATCGGCAATCTGCAAGGTATAGCGCTGTTCCGGCGTAGCAGGATTACGCAGCACATAGGCAATACGTCCGCTAAAGTCACCTGGAATGCCGGTCAATGCCTGATAGATGGCATCACTGATCATATGCCCTGCCTGACGGGTGCGTGAGGCTGGAACAGTCAGCAATTCATTTAATAGATATTGTTTTTTTTCGACATCATAGAGCTGATACTGGATTTCAAAAGAACCATCGGCTGTGGCCTTGGATGAACCGGTGACCACATAGGGAACACCAGCCGATGCCCAAGCTTCTGCATTCGGATTATTCAATGTCGCTGTTGCAGGCAGGTTTTTTGAAGCACTGGTAAAGCGGCCAGAACGATTCAGGTCATTTTCCACAATAGGATAAATGCTCTGATCCTGGCTGAAAGGTACAACGGCAATTTTAGGTGCTGCCTCAGGTGCCTTGGTAATTTCCAGATGCAATTGGGCATAGGACTGGGTTGCCAATACAGGGCTTAAAGTGCTAATGATTGCGAGGCAGAGTAGATGTTTGCGAGTCTTTTCCATCATTCGTTATTTACTCAAATCAACGGATTTATTGTATAGGTGCTTGGGCTACATCATCGCATGGATTTAATAGAATAAAACCATGAATTTATGACCAAACTGTTATGACACTGTGAAAAGTGAATATTATTCAATCAATTTGAAGTGAAGTTTAGCTTAAAAAATAAAAGCCATCACAACATTATTTATGTGATGGCTCCGTTTTTATTGTGCAGTAAAGGTTGAGGTAAAGCTTCGTGCTTCACGGCGTGCATCTGGATCGGAAGGCATTGGATAAGGTGCAGCAGCACGGACTGCAGCTTCTACACTGGCTTTCATGTCTGAATCACTTGAATTCACAATGACCGAGACCACACCGCCATTATCATTCAGGGTTACACGTGCAGTCGCACGCTGGCCTGATGATCCGACTGGTGTATCCCAGGCGCGTTTGATCTTATTTTCAAAATCGCGCTTCGCAGTGGATGCAATCCGTTTTGATTCCGCTTTTTTCTGTGCAGCTTCTTCAGCAGCCTGTTTAGCGGCTGAAGCTTTGGCCTCTGCATCAGCTCTGGCTTTTGCTTCGGCATCTGCTTTGCGCTTGGCGTCTGCATCCGCTTTTGCCTTAGCGTCGGCATCTGCCTTGCGTTTGGCATCAGCGTCGGCTTTTGCTTTAGCAGCCGCATCCGCTTTGGCTTTCGCATCAGTGTCCGCTTTGCGTTTTGCCGCTGCATCATTTTTAGCCTTAGCTGCCGCGTCTGCTTTGGCTTTAGCCGCTGCATCGGCTTTAGCTTTCGCATCCGCATCTGCTTTACGTTTCGCCGCTGCATCATTATTGGCTTTTGCTGCCGCATCTGCCTTTGCTTTAGCAGCAGCTTCAGCCTTACGTTTGGCATCAGCCTCTGCTTTGGCTTTTGTTGCAGCATCCGCTTTTTGCTTGGCAGCTAAGTCAGCTTTTTTCTGTGCTTCCAGTTTGGCTTTTTGAGCAGCATCGGCTTTGCGTTGTGCATTCAGTTCAGCTTGGCGTGCAGCTTCGGCTTCCGCCTTGGATTTTTGCGCTGCATCGGCTTTAGCTTTGGCTGCTGCCTGTTTGGCCTGTTCAGCGGCTTGGGCACGTTTTGCTGCTTCCGCTGCTTGCTGCGCAGCCTTGGCTTGTGCTGCCTCTGCCGCTTTTAGCTCCTGCTGCGCTTTTTGTGTATCGACTTTTGGCGGAGGTGGAGTCACAGGTACAGCAGGGGCAGCAGTTGGAATGACAGGAGCCGGTTCTATACTGGGTTCAGCAGTTTGGGTAATTTCTTCTGCGACGTTTTCATGTGCAGTTTCCTCAAATTCGGTTTCTTCGCGAGTCACCGGTTTAAGGTCTTCTGGCTTGATCAGAACGGTTTTGATCTGTTTTGGCGGTTCAGGGGGTTTACTCATGCCCAGATAAAGTAAGCCCACCAAAGCCACTGCATGGATGCCGAGCGTAAATCCAATCGCAATTGCTTTTTTTTGAAAGGGCGGTTTCTGATAATTTTTCATACTTTATTCTAGGGGTTTGGTCAGTAAACCGACTTGAGAAAGGCCAGCATCCTGCAGGCTGGACATCAAGGCCATGACATCGCCATATGGACGGGTATTATGGCCATTGATCACGACATTGAGCACCTTGTTTTCATTTTGTGCCTGGGTTTGGGCATCAACCAGAGTACGCGTCAATTCTTCCAGTGTGACCGGACCAGTCGCCTGATTTTTATATTCTAGATAATATGAACCATCTTCTTTCAGTGTGACAATGGTCGGGGCATCCTTGGATTCGATCGGTAATGCGTTGGCCTGAGGCAAGTCAACCTTGATGCCACTGGTAATCATCGGAGCGGTGACCATAAAGATCACCAGAAGTACCAGCATGACATCGATATATGGTACGACATTCATGTCACTTTTCAGTGGCTTTTTAATACGCTGAAAGCGTCCTGAACCTTGAATCGCCATTAGTCTTTGTCCTGAGTTACGCCCACAGACTGACGTTGCAATAGCGCCACCATTTCTTCGGCAAATAGCGCACGGTCAGAGTAGACCGTTTCACCTTTGGCCGTGAAGTGGTTAAAGGCCAATACCGCTGGAATGGCTGCAAACAGACCGATCGCTGTTGCAATTAGTGCTTCGGCAATACCGGGTGCGACTGTCGCCAAAGTCACCTGATCAACATCTGCCAGGCCAATGAAGGCGTTCATGATGCCCCAGACTGTACCGAACAGACCGACATAAGGCGCAACCGAGCCGATACTTGCTAATGCACCCAGACCTTGTTCCAGATGACCTTGGTCACGGCTTAAACCGACACGCAGAATACGCTCTGTCCCTTCAATCGACTGGGCAGTTGGCGCATGGCGTTTTTTCAGTTTCAGGAACTCGCCCAGACCCTGATAGAAAATATCTTCAAGGCCAGTGCGTTTGGAATTGAGTTGTGCATTGTTATACAGGGTATTCAGCTCAGCACCAGACCAGAAGATTTTCTGGAAATGTTCATCATCGGCCTGGGCTTTTTTATAACTCGTATAGAGCCTGGCAATCAGATACCAGCTATATATTGAGGCTAACAGGAGAGAAAGCATCACCAGTTGTACGACAGGGCTTGCTTGTAAAATAAGATCTGAAACTTGAAGAGATGATTCTAACTGAGTCGCCATAGTTGTTACGTGTGCCAATAAATTTTTTTAGTCTTGTTCCAATTCTTTTTGAATTAGTTCGCGGATTTCATCCGGGAGTCGACGTGGTCGCATCTCTGCACTGATACATGCCAACTCAACCTCACCTGATGCAAGCATGATTTCACCACGATAAATATTTTGTTGCAATACAAATGATGAAGCTTTACATGAAATGACACGTGCCGTAACAGTAATTAAATCATCCATCAGGATCGGACGCATGTATTTGACATTAATTTTATGCACCACAAAATTGTAGTCTGTCTGATGCCAGTAATGGCTCACTCCAGCGGCACGTAACCATTCGGTACGGGTACGTTCCATATAGCGAATATGATTGGCGTGATAGACAATGCCACCCGCATCAGTATCTTCAATATAAACGCGGATATTGAATTCAAAGTGATTCGCCATAGTTTTGTTCCATGCAGATTTTCGAAATTTTTGCTTGTTTTTAGATGCAGGAAAGGGATTAGAGTTTGCCGGATTCCTGCCAACAGTCAAGCAATTTAGCGGTTCAAAGTTTAGCATTGTGAGTTTTGAGACCAATGGCACAAGGTGTCAAATCTGGAGAGAAGTCGCCAAGATGAAGTACTGAGCGCTTAACAGCTCATTTATAAAACAGCAGCAGATACTAAAATGCGCGAGTCCTTGGAGCCGCGCATTTTTAGTAATAGAAGATTAGCCTTTATTTTTCTGTTTCCAGTTGGCCTGAACCTGCTCGGCCACTTTTGGATAGTCCAGAATAAAACGGACATGGCTTTCGACCCCGGTTTTCAAGGTCGCATCATCGACAATGAAATTCGGGTTGTGGTTCGGTGCGGCTTTTGCCGGATCCTGATCTGCTGGTGTGGCACCAACAAACACGAAGAGCGATGGCATGAGCTGGCCATAGTAAGCAAAGTCTTCACTGGCGCTGGCATTGTTGTCTAAAACATGCAATTTATCTTCACCATGCACGCTCGCTAATGTCGGGCGCATCAATTCAGTCAAGGTTTTATCATTGGTGGTCACTGGTGCATAAGGTGCAATTTCGACTTTCACCTTGACGTCATTGGCTGCGGCATTGTGTTCCAGCATTTTCGGCAAGTCTTTTAAAATGCCTTGACGTACATCTTCACTATTGGAGCGGATGGTGCCAACCATATTGACCTGATCTGGAATGACGTTACCGGTGGTGCCGCCCTGAATGCTGCCAATACTGACCACACCCATTCCTTTGGTCAGGTCGGCTTTACGGCTGATCAGACTTTGTAAATTGGTCACCATCTGGGCAGAAGCATAAATCGGGTCTTTACCTGCCCAAGGCATGGAGCCATGTACCTGACTGCCATTGACCTGAATACGTAGATGATCGGCACTATTCAAAATCGCACCATCTTTGTAGAAGATATTGCCGCTTGGCATGCCTGCCATGACATGCATCCCGAAAATCACTTCAGGTTTTGGATTTTTTAAGGCACCGTCGGCAATCATTTTACGTGAGCCAATCTGATCGCCATGAGTGAAGTTATCAATATCTGCACCGCCTTCTTCAGCCGGCTGGAATACAAACACCACTGTCCCCGCAATTTTATCTTTATTGGCGGCCAGAACTTTGGCTGCACCCAACAACATCGCAGTATGTGCATCATGTCCACAGGCATGCATCACATAAGATTCTTTGCCTTGATAAATCGCTTTTTGCTTGCTGGCGAAAGGCGCGGGTGCAGTTTCTTTAATTGGCAATGCATCCATATCTGCGCGTAAGGCCATCACAGGGCCGGGTTTTGCACCTTTTAATACACCGATTACACCAGTTTTGGCATAGCCTTTACGTACTTCAATGCCGTAGGATTTTAATTCTTTTTGGACCAGTTCCGAGGTTTTAAATTCCATGTTGCCCAGTTCAGGATGCTGGTGGATATGCTGGCGTAATTTGATGGTGTGTGCTTCAGCAGCTTGTACAGAATCATCAATCCAGTCGGCCAGGCTGAGCTGGCTACAGAAAAGAAGAGGGAGACAAAGGGATATCTGCTTATACATATTCATACTTCGGGAGAACCTTAAGAATTTGAAATGGTTAAAGTGATTCTTTAGGATGGCATACTGATCTAATTTTGACCAAAACCCTCTAAGTATTTTTTAATACTTTAAAGGTATTGTTGGTGTTAATATCTGTTCTCAAAGAGCTTTATTTGTTCTTTTACATTGTAAAAATATGTATCTAAATTGATTTTTTATATTTATAAGGTATGAAAACTATAAAAATTTCAGGCTAAAAAGGGATAAAAACGATTACCTCTATATCAATAATCTGAATGAAGTGAAGATTTTTTAAACCTCTTAAACTTATTTTGGCACTTAGATTGCATTCACTCTTTCGTAATATTTTTTATGACGGAAATTGAACACATGTTAAAACCTTTGGCTTTATCTCTGGCAGTAGCTTCAAGCTTAAGTTTTATTTCGACAAGCCTATGGGCTGAAGACTTTAAGATACTGAAACAGCTGGAAAATAAACCGACATTACTCAAAAGTGGTGAATATAAAGGTCATTATTATGTGCCGAGTACCTTAAATACGATTACTTGGGGTTATCTGCCAAATAAAGATGCAAAACCTGTCTTGACTGTCCCTTCAGGTAGCACAGTTACTTTCGATACAGTTTCGCATGAAGGGCTGCTGGAAGATCAAGGCCGCAATGCAGAGAAATATTTCACATCAAAAGGTGTCAAGCCTGAACAAGTTTTAGATGAAGCCAAGCTGATCACGAATTCCAAATTAAAACATGATTTCCATAAAGATGGACCACACATTATTACCGGGCCTGTCTATGTAGAAGGGGCAATGCCGGGCGATATTCTAAAGGTGGAGATTTTAAAAGTTGAACCGCGTGTGCCTTATGGCGTGATTTCAAACCGTCATGGCAAAGGGACCTTACCCGAATTTCCGAAACGTCAGAAACATGAGCATGCATCTCCAGCCAATCCTGATGCTTATGGCAACGTGTCCATTTTTACCCCAATTGAGAAAAATGCGGATGGTGTATGGGAAGGCGTTTTAAAAACTGAATCTGGTAAAGCGATTCGTTTCCCGCTGAATCCGTTTATGGGCACGATGGGCGTTGCACCAAATACCAGTGAGCCTGTGCACTCTGTACCACCATCATTTTATGGCGGGAATATCGACATCAATGAATTAGGAGCAGGGGCTACGGCCTATTATCCTGTACAGGTGCCAGGTGCTTTGTTCTATACAGGTGATAGTCACTTTGTACAAGGTGATGGTGAGGTGGCTTTAACTGCCTTGGAAGGTTCGGCACGTGCGACTTTAAAATTCACTTTACTTAAATCTGGCAAGGATAAAATTCCAGGTGCAGAGATTAAACAGCCGCTGGCTGAAAATGCTGAATTCTGGATTACGCCGGGTCTGGATGAAGACTTAGATGAAGCCATGCGTAAATCCACCCGTGAAGCGATCCGTTTTCTGGTCAATGAATATGGCATTTCTGAAGAAATTGCCTATGCCTACTTAAGTGCTGCGACTGACTTTGAAGTGTCACAAGTGGTCGATCGAACCAAAGGTATTCATGCCATGATTCGTAAAGCGGATTTTAAGGAGTTTAAGAAAGAAGAGAAGTAATTTTTTTTATTTAGTTTTTTATTTTGTGCTTTTGCCAACTGATTCAGGCATGGTCAGTTGGCTTTTTCTTTTGTGATACTTTGAAAATGTTTAGAATGTTGATAATAAAAATTCATTTAAGTTAAAAGGGGTGGGTGTGGCAGAGCAGAATAATAATGAAGTGATGATTCAGCTTCCGTGGACAGTGCCACAACAACCTTTAGTACAAACTACAAGTATGGTCGAAAATCCAAATAAGAAAATGGAACTTAATCTCACTCATTCGACAGATACAACAGCAATATCATCTTTCGCTTTATCCGTAATTATCGCTTTAATTTTAGGAAGTTTAGCGACTTGGCTAGCTTATTGGTATGGACGGAAAAGTTTTGATTTAACTAAGCAATCCTTTGATTCTTTAATTGAACAAATTAAAAGTTCCGAGAAAATTACTTTGACTACTAATCAAGAGTTGATAAAAAGCCAAGAGAGCCAAAAAAAATTTGAATTATCATTTCAAAGAAAAGAGGCAGACAGAGCTGAATTTAGGAAGCTTTCCTTTGAATATATTAGTACAGTGAAACTGACTTTAAAATTTCTACTTATAAAGTTGTCTAATATTGAAGATGAATCGTGGGCATATTTAGTACTTAGATTCTCAAATGA
>NZ_MJIQ01000033.1:0-1033 GCF_001878775.1 Acinetobacter sp. AR2-3 | reverse complement strand
CGATTAGGTACTCAGGGAAGTCTGTTGATCATATCATAGCACGTTGTTTTTTTCTTTGTTTTTCTGGCGACGAAGACAGCGACCACCGAGATCTACACGCGTAAGATCGTCGGCAGCGTCAGATGTGTATAAGAGACAGTAGATCGTCTTACTTGAAACTTTTCAATATGACAAACCTGTTTAATTACTCGATGATATTGTTCTATTTTCCAATGACTTGAATGTAATTCATAAAAACCATCAAAGGACAATAAATCATCTTCATCTTGATGCACAATATAAAATCTCTGCTGTTCTTTTAACTGAGTCTTAAATAATTGTACAAAGCCAACATCTTTGAGCCAGACCACTTGACCCTGATGAAAATTCGGCAATAAACGGAGTTGAAACCATTGTCCTTTTTCAGGGGAAACCTTACGGTTACTGTCGACACCAAACATAAATCGAATACCATGTTTTCTTATGGTTTTTAGATTTTCAGTCGATGAATACCAACTATCACCTGTAATGAATTGAATCTTTGCACCCCAATCGAGTACTTCACTTAACATCTCCATAAAGTAATCATTCTTGGTTTTACTTTCTGACTTATCATAAATTCGAAAATTAATTGGAATATTTTTGCCATGTTGATCTGTCGCATACAAGGTAATGAGATTAATACCCTTGACGGATCGGTGGTGTTTACCTGACCAAAAATAGCTAACTAAGTCCATATGTTGACTATATGGCTTATCTAAAACAGTATCATCAATACTGACTATAAGTTTATTATTATCAATGTGTTGAATTGCTTCTTGATATAGATCGCGAGCTGTGTAGTCTTCACGCTCCAAAAAGCGATTTACACTGTCATGCGAGATATTATAAGTCTCGGCAAGTTGTGTGCAGCTAATAGAGTTTGGTTCTGTCATGAGACTGTCTCTTATACACATCTGACGCTGCCGACGATCTTACGCGTCTTCTTCTCGTTACTCGCTTCCTCTTTTCATACCTTCAACTCGCTGCTCTCTTCCTTCTCCGCTCTACTTAT
>NZ_MJIQ01000032.1:0-126222 GCF_001878775.1 Acinetobacter sp. AR2-3 | reverse complement strand
AAATGTCAACAGACCCTAATCTTTAGCTAAGTGTTGTTGTAGATCTGAGGATGATTCTATTAATAACCTATAAACACCTATATAAAAAACCCCGGAAATATACCGAGGTTTCTTCATCTTCCACACTATTTCTATCCTCTCGACAAGCTAATCGAAGACATGAACCCTATCTTGCAAGCAACTCGCCCAGGAGAATTAGCTTAACGCACAATATTGGTATGATGATCTGTGTGGTGTACTGTTTTACCCAACTTTGTTCCTGTATAAATTAGGTACAATGCCGACAAACCAACCAATACATAAATAATTCGAGATAAGGCGCTCATATCACCAAAGATCGCAGCGACCAAATTAAAATCGAATGCACCAATTAAGCCCCAATTGATGCCACCAATGATTGTTAAAGCATAAGCAATCCAGTCAATCGTATTTAATCTCATAAGTGTTCTCCTGCTCTTATTTAAGTTTATTTAAGGATCAGAGAAAGTATGAGAATCTCAGCCCATTTAATATGTAGCTTTGATGCTAAAAACGGATTTTCTGTGTTGACTTCCTGTCAATTTTTAAGCTGTAAATTTTACTTAGGTGAGTTTTATTTGACTTGTTCGAGATAAACGTAAGCTAAGTCACTTTTTGATCGATTCGATATAGCTAGGAATTCTTTTTTAAAATGGCATAGAAATGTCATAAAAAAAGCCGATTTCGCGACCGGCTTTCTGTATTTTTCTTGGATTAGGCAGCGCGGGCTTTCGCCATTAATGCCTCAATCTCTTCTACCGTTTTGACGACTTTCGCGGTTAAAACTAGCGGGCCATTTGCAGTGGCCACCACATCATCTTCAATCCTAATGCCAATTCCATGCCATTTAGCATCTACTGTTTCATCATCAGGCGCGATATAAAGACCCGGCTCAACGGTCACGACCATACCCTCTTCATACGAGCGCCATTCACCGTCCACCTTATAAGCACCGACATCATGCACATCCATACCGAGCCAATGTCCCGTACCATGCATGTAGAACTGACGAAAAGCTTCTTTTTCTATAATCTCGTCGATATTACCCTGCATCAAGCCAAGATCGAGCAAACCCTGCACCAAAATACGCACTGCAACATTGTGAGGTTCTTTATACGAGTTACCAATTTGCACGGCATTGATCGCAGCGATTTGAGCATCCAGTACTACGTTATATAAGGCTTTCTGTTCCGGACTGAATTTACCATTTACCGGAAAGGTACGGGTAATGTCTGAAGCATAAAGCTGATATTCAGCTGCAGCATCAATCAGGACTAAATCGCCATCTTTCAGTTCTTTGTCATTTTCTACATAGTGCAGGATGCAGGCATTCTCACCACCACCGACAATACTGTTGTAGGCCGGAACACCGCCATTTTTGCCAAAGATATAATTCAGCTCGGCTTCCAGCGCATATTCCATCATGCCCGGCCGTATTGCTAGCATCGCTTGCGTATGTGCATCAGCAGAAATATCGGAAGCAATCTGCATCAGTTCAATTTCATTTGCATCTTTATGCAGACGCATTTCATCGACAATACGGTCCAGCTGAATTATTTGCGCTGGCGCAGAAGTCCCACGACGGCTTTCACCACTTGCAGTCGCAATCCATTTGGCGACACGCGCATCAAACTCTGCATGCTGTCCAATGCGATAAAATAACTGATCTTTATTTTGTAACTTTTCTAAGATTTCTTCATCCAGCAGATCAATCGCATAGGCTTCATCTGCATCATAATCCTGAATAGCCCCATCAATACCCGCGCGGTAGCCATTCCAGATTTCCATTTCACGGTTGCGTTCACGACAGAACAAACTGTAGCTATAGCCTTCTTCTTCAGTGTCAAAGGTTTCAATCACAGCCACAGCTTCAGGTTCCGCGAATCCGGTTAAATAGAAGAAACTGCTGTCTGCACGGTATTTATAATCTGCATCACGGTTACGCATGGCTACCGGACTGGTCGCGATAATAGCGATACTGCGTAAACCGATTTCCCCTGCGAGGATTGCGCGACGCTCCTCAAAAACTGCCTGTGTCAATTTCTTCATTACACCTTACTTCTTATCGATCAATACTTGTATTTAGAATATAGTCTTGAAATCAGACTATAGATTTCACTGTAAACAGCAAAATATATGCCTGATTTCAAGCAGGTGATGACTCACCTCAGCATTTCATCAGCTTAGACGTTTAGGCGAGAAAATCTCGACTACACTTTGCGCTTCTGTAGTAGCGACTTTAGGCTGATTTTTTTGACTAAATTGCTGTAAGAGTGGCGTTTCTTCAACTTCGACCTTTTTACGCCCTAAAGACAGACTGACAGGAATCAGACGCACAAATTCGTACAATTCCTGATAGCTTTCTTCACCTTCAGCATCATCGTCTGAGTCTTCAAATTCAACTGCGGCTACATCTTGTAAATGTTCAATCAGCTCAACTTCATCCTGACGGATATGTCCTGAAGCCAGTCCGAAACCTAAGACCACGCCTGCACACCAGTCCGCCAGAGCCTGTACGCGTTCTGAAAGCACATGCTCATCATCAGGCAGCAAAGGTAAATAATCCAGCTCATCTTCAGACAATGCATGGAACACATCTTCAGCTTCGCCCGCCAACAACTCTAATGCTTCGGCATCCAGTTCAGGTACATCCAGTGTTTCTAAAATCTGTAACCACTCTTCACTGCTTGGCGCCTGGGTGACACAAACAATGCCAGTCAGCAAACCATGTAGTTCGCTAGGGCTAGAAATTTCCTCAATTGAAGAAAAATTGCGGTGCCATTCGGTCCAACCTGAAATATCGTCTTGCATTCGTTTATCCAATCTTTATACTGCTTATATATTACCTTTGTTTGCAACACTGTGCGACCTCGATATGTTAGAAGAATTACAGCGTCTACAAGTGCAGATCGGCGTGTTAAAAACGCGACTTGCACGGCTTGAAAGTGAAAATTCCAGTTTGCGCGAAGAGCAAGACTCTTCAATGATGCAACATCAACAGCAAATTGAACAAAAGAACAGCGTGATTGCGCAAAAACAACAAGAAAATGAAAATCTGACAGAACAATTGACGGATTCTCGTGCCCAATTTCAACTGCTCAATAATGATGCAACTGCACTGGCAGACCGTTATGGCCGTCTGGAAAAAAGCTGTACCGATCTGAAAAACCGTTTTCAGGAAATTCTGGCTGAACGAAATGAGCTGCGCGTAGTTAAGGAAAAGATGATCCTTGAACAGCGTCATGCCCAGCAGGAAATTCAGCGTCTGACTCAGGAATCTGAACGCTTAACCCAGAAAAATGAAAATGCCAAAGCCAAGGTTGAAGCGATTATTCAACGTCTGGCGATTCTCGGTACTGCGCAGGATCATCACGCACAGGAAATTCAACAACTGGCCCATCCGACTGAAGCGACTGAGGAAGCCTCATCATGAGTGAACAAATTGCAATTGATCTCAGAGTATTGGGGCATAGTTTCCGTCTGGCCTCTACTCCTGACAAGCAGGAAGAATTAGAGCGCGCAGCACAGTTATTAAATGACAAATATGATGAATTTCGCCGTAAAGCGCCACGCATGGAACCTAGTAAGCTGATTATTATGGTGGCACTTGAGCTGATGCAGGAGGTTTTGAATATGAATAGATCACTGCAACAATATGCGCATTGCGAGCGTTTGTTACAAACTATTTTAGAAGAAGTTGAAGAACTGACTGAATAATCTCGAATTTTGTTTAAACTTCGGACATTCGACCGAACTGTTTACAGTTCATGAACAGCATAGAGTTGCCACACCGGGATTATTGTTTATAATTAACTTAACTCTGAGGTGTTCGCCAGCGGGTCTATTCCCCTGCCGATACTAACACTTATGGGTGTGTTCTGTATATTTAGAGTGTATGCCCATCTCCGTATGGGAAACCCAGCAAGTATACGTCGCATCCTCCTTGAACTCATCGGGTTCAGGGTAACGACACATGCAGCGGCATCTTCGGAGTACTTCAATTTCTTTTTCAAAATATAATTATAATTTTTCCCGAATTTCCTCTTATTTTAATTTTGTAGTATTTCTCTCGAACATTCCTCTAGATTCATTTTATTGATGTATTCATCATCTGGAATGAAAAAAAATCTTTAGCTATAAAAAAGATAGGGCTTTAATTACTTCCGTCCAAATCAAACAATCTTTAAGTAACTTATTTTCCTATTTTCAGGCTATTTTATCTCGATATAAAGTATGTGTCGCCCAGATTGCAGCAGGAATCCAGCCTAAAATCGAAATTTGAAGCATTAAGCATACTGTCGCTTCGGCTGGTCGATGAATGGTCATAAATAATGACCAAGGGAAGATAAATGCAATAATTGATTTCATTCTTAAAACCCTCTTTTGCCATGTTTTAAATTCTTATATCCAGTTTTTATTGGCACTTAAAACTGGCACTAAGATTTAGATATTTTTAATGGGATCAGCATAATCTCTGTACATGCTGTATTACGCTTAAAAATATCCTGAAAGCCTAATTCAGCCAGCTTAAATGAAGCTTAAAAATTGTTTTAAACCCGCTAGCTTTTGCATATTTTCAATCAAAATATTGATGTTTTAATGAAATAGCTTTTACTTCAACCTTGCTATCCCACAGATTTAGATCTAAATAAAACCCTAAACCCCTAGACCTTTATTTACTTACTGCAGCTGGTGTACTCAAGGGTGATACTCGCCAAATCACATCACCGACATCATCAGCAACCAAAATGGCACCTGAAGAATCTACCGCCACACCGACCGGTCGCCCATATGCATCGCCCTGATCGCTTAAGAATCCAGTCAAGATATCTTGAGGTGGGCCCATCGGTTGTCCATTTTGAAAGGGAATAAAAATCACTTTATAGCCACTGTGCGGTTTGCGGTTCCATGAACCATGCTGGCCAATCAGCGCACCGTTTCGATATTGAGGCATCAGATCTGCCTTATAGAAGGCCAAGCCCAATGACGCAGTATGATTGCCCAATGCATAATCCGGTAGAATTGCCCGCGCAACTTGCGCAGGGTTTTGCGGTTTGACCCGCGTATCTACATGTTGGCCATAATAACTATAGGGCCAGCCATAAAAAGCGCCTTCTTTGACAGAGGTCAGATAATCAGGAACCAGATCATTGCCGAGCTCATCACGTTCATTCACCACCGTCCAAAGTGTGCCGCTCTGGGGTTGCCAATCCATGCCATTCGGATTACGCAGTCCGGTAGCAAAAGGTCGTACTTGAGCACTGGTGATGTCAAATTCCATGATCAGTGCTCGGCCCTGCTCTTGCTCTAAGCCATTTTCAGCTACATTACTGTTGGAACCCACTGTGATATAAAGTTTATTGCCTGCAGGATTGGCAATGACATTTTTGGTCCAGTGATGGTTTAAACGGCCTGCCGGTAAATCCAGCACCTTGGTACCGGCTGCTGTGATTTGAGTCATCCCGTTATGATAAGGAAAGCGCATCAGCGCATCAGTATTGGCTACATACAATGTATTACCAATCAGCGCCATGCCAAATGGAGAATTGAGATTCTGTAAAAATACGGTTTTTTGTTCAGCTACCCCATCTCCATTGCTATCGCGAAGCAGACTGATGCGGTTGGTACTGGGATGCGATGAGCCGGCACGTTGCATCACCCATTTCATAATTTTGCCTTTGATCCCTTTGCTGTCATCGGGCTTGGGCGGTGCATCGGTTTCGGCCACCAGTACATCACCATTCGGCAATACATACAGCCAGCGCGGATGCTGCAACCCTTTGGCAAATGCCTGAACTTTTAAACCTGTCGCAGGTGTCGGCATTTTACCTTCAGGCCAACCTTTAGCAGGCGCAATATTGACCGTAGGCAGCAAGCTTGATTTTGGTTTGGGCAAATGTGGCTGGGAACCATAACTGTCATTGATAGGCGACTTGGAAGGCATGGTACATCCAGTCATGGTTAGGAGAAGTGCACAGCTGGTACCTGTAAGTAAAAGTTGAATAGGCTGATGAAGCATTTTTATCTCTTGTTATTATCATCCTCAACTTACTTTAAAAAACAATTTGAGATGCCACTAGCGGGTTCTTGTTTTTTCTGGTTATGAATTGTTTATCAATTTTGAGTCAGGTCTGATGTTTTTCTTGTTGTAAAAAGCAGTTTATATCTTTAAATGAAATAATGCCAAGCCATTCAGTCTGTGCTTAGCGTAATTTCTAAAGTTAGTTCTATATTTTGATCTAGTCTGTATTTCTTAAAGCTCATGCATCATGACTAACTTACGCAGGACTAGAGGACAACATTTCTAGCGTAATTTTTTTCACCTCATTACGACTGTGCCGGATATGGGCATCTAATATAGAGAGACAGAACGCTGCATCTTGTGCAAGCAGCGCTTTTAAAATCTGTTGATGTTCGGCATAGGTAGCTGTAACCCGATAATCCTTGGAAAAATCCAGACGGCGTATGATGCGAATTTTCTCGCTGATCTCACTGTGAATTTTCGCCATTTCCGCATTGCCGGCTGCAAATACCAAATGACAATGAAATGCTTCATCTTGTGCGGATAACTTTCTGAGATCATAGAGATACTGTTCTGGCTTGATACACCAGGTTTGAATCAAAATTTCCAGAGCGGCTTTCAACTGATCTTCAGGCATCTGACAAAGTTGTTCGACTGCATAACATTCCAGCAAAATTCGCAGATCATATAACTCCTCATAGGCTTTAAAATTCAGTGGCCGAACCTGCCAGCCACTTCTAAACTGCACCTCGACATAGCCTTCCTGCTGCAGACGATATAAGGCTTGCCGAATGGGTGTACGGCTTACGGCATAGCTTTCAGCAATTTCTGATTCGGTAAACCGTTCTCCCGGCATGAGTTTAAAGTCAAAAATGTCATTTTTAATTTTCTGGAAAACCAGCTCAGACAGATTGTCTGAGCTTTTTCCGGTCGCTTTAGTGGCTGTATTAGGGACAAGGGTCATAGGCTCAATCCATTACTCCATATAAACCAGCGGTTCACCGCTATGCACGGTCTGACCTGAACGGCAGATAATGGCTTTGACAATGCCATCATCGTCAGCATAGACCGGCAGCTCCATTTTCATGGCCTCGATGATGGCCACCGTGTCGCCTTTTTTCACAATCTGCCCGGCTTCTACAAAAATCTTCCAGATATTGCCGGTCATAGAGGCGTTGAGAGGGACATACTGGCTGTAATCGGTATCATCCTGCAGCACTTCTATTTCTACAGGTGCATCAAAATCGTCTTTCCAGCGTTCCACCTCCGCACTAAAAGCAGCTTGCTGCTGTGCTTTAAAAGCAGCAATACTGTCCTGTTCTGCAGCAAGGAAATCCTGATATGCTGCAAAGTCAAACTTACATTCCTCAATTTTAATTTCTGCCCGACCATGGGCGAAATCAGCACGGAACTGATCCAGTTCGGCCTCAGTGACCTCATAATATTTAATCTGGTCAAAAAAGCGTAAGAACCATTGCTGATCGCCAAACTGCTTGTTCTTTTTAAACTTATTCCAGATCGGTACGGTACGGCCAATCAACTGATAGCCACCCGGTGAGTCCATGCCATAAATACACATATACATGCCACCAATCCCGACTGTACCTTCAGCGGTAGAAGTACGGGCCGGATTATATTTGGAACTCAGTAAACGGTGGCGCGGATCAATGGGCACTGCACAAGGTGCAGTCAGATATACATCACCTAGCCCTAAAATCAGATAATTGGCATCAAAAATAATGTCTTTAACTTGCTGACGAGTGTTTAGACCATTAATTCGCTGAATAAAATCGACATTATTCGGTAGCCATGGGGCCTTGGCACAGACACTTTCCTGATAACGCTCAACCGCACCCAGAGTCGCTGAGTCCTCAAAGGCCATGGGTAAATGGATAATTCTTGAAGGTATTTTAATGTCACGTAAATCACCCATCTGTTCTTCAAGACCAAGCAGGAAGTGAATCAGTTGCTGCTGGCTCAAACGCAGACCATCATATTTAATCTGCAAGGATCGCACACCAGGTGATAATTCCAGGATACCGTCAAGATCAGCTTCACGGATCAGTTGCATCAAGCGGTGTACGCGCAGGCGTAGGGCCAAATCCAGTACGTTATCACCGTATTCCAGCAAGATATAACTGTCACCTGCCTGACGATATACAGCTTTTGGTGCATCTGGCGTAGCTTCACGCAATGCCAGGATACTTTCTGCCTGAACTGTAACGATTTCAGCCTCGCTGGTTATCTCTGCCTTGGCAAAGTTTTGGAGGGTTTGAATTTGCTGCCGCTCCAGCGCATTGGCCTGCTTTACCGAGATTGGATAGAAGCTAATCGTGTCATCGGCTTTCAGTTGACCAATTTTCCAGAGTTCAGCTTTGGCAATGGTCACCGGACACACAAAGCCACCCAGGCTCGGACCATCTTTGGCAAGAATTACGGGGAAATCACCGGTAAAGTTAATCGCACCAATGGCATATTCACAGTCATGTACATTGGATGGATGCAGACCCGCTTCACCGCCATTTTCACGCGCCCAGCTTGGCGTCGGTCCGGTTAAACGGATACCCAATCGGTTCGAGTTAAAATGCACTTTCCAGCTTGATGCAAAAAACTCCTCAATATATTCAGCTTTAAAGAAATCAGGAGCGCCATGCGGACCATAGAGCACACCAATTTTCCATTCCTTGCCATAACTTGGAATCAGATCTGTTGCCAAAACTTCAGGTTCTGCAATCGCTAAAGGTAGACCATCGGCCGGCAGCTCAGGATTCACCATCTTAATCATGTCACCAGCCCGTAACACTCGGCCTGCATGTCCACCAAAATTACCTAAAGCAAAGGTAGAACGGCTACCCAGATATTCCGGCACATTCAGACCATTTCGTACAGCCAGGTAGGTCCGGCATCCAGATTCAACCTGTCCAATTTTTAGGGTTTGGCCTGCTTTTACCTGAACAGGCTGCCAGAAATTTACTGCTTCATCATCCAGACTTACCGGACAAGGTGCGCCAGTTAAAGCAATGATATTTTCTGCATGAAATTTGAGGATTGGACCTTGCAGGGTAAATTCAAACCCGGCGGCGGCCTCGACATTCCCAACAATTTTATTGGCCAGCCGGAAAGCATAATCATCCATTGGGCCTGAAGGCGGTACACCAATATCCCAATACCCGACACGACCCGGATAATCCTGAATGGAACTTTGTGTACCCGGCTGAATCACCTCAATCACATTCGGCACATATTTGAAATCATCCAGCATGCGTGTCCAGATTTGCATTTGCTCAAAACGCGGATCTGAAATAACAGTATGCACATAATCCAGATTGGTACTAATACCATTCAGGCGAGTTTCAGCTAAAGCTGATTTAAGCGTATGAATGGCAGTATCACGATCTTCAGCATGCACAATAATCTTGGCAATCATCGGGTCAAAGTATTGGGAAATTTCAGTTCCGGTACTCACCCAGGTATCAACCCGGACATTTTCCGGAAAAAAGACATCGGTCAAAATCCCTGGACTCGGCTGGAAATTCTTAACTGGATCTTCGGCATAGATGCGTACTTCAATCGCTGCACCTTGAGGCTGAATACTGCTTAGATGCTTCCAATCCAGAGTATCACCTGCTGCAACTTTCAACATGCATTCAATCAGGTCTAAACCGGTCACCATTTCAGTCACCGGATGCTCCACCTGCAAACGGGTATTCACTTCAAGGAAATAAAACTCGTCACGTGCTGCATCGTAAATAAACTCAACCGTACCGGCACTGCGATATTCCACCGATTTGCCCAGTTCAACTGCCGCCTGATACAATTTTTGACGGGTTGCTTCAGGTAACTGTGCCGCTGGTGTTTCTTCCACAACCTTCTGATTACGGCGCTGCAGTGAACAGTCGCGTTCGCCCAAAGCCACTACCTGTCCCTGTCCATCTCCAAAAATCTGAACTTCGACATGACGGGCCCGACCGATAAAGCACTCTAAAAATACTCCGGCATCTTTAAAGAACTGTTCGCCCAGACGTTTTACACTTTCATAGGCCTCCTGAAGTGCTTCTGCATTATCACAACGGGTCAAGCCAATTCCGCCACCGCCTGCTGTGCTTTTAAGCATAACCGGATAGCCAATTTTTTCAGCTTCAGTTAAGGCTTCATCCAGACTATTTAGCAGACCTGTACCGGGAGTCATGGGTACATTGACAGCTGCGGCAAGTTCACGCGCCCTGTGTTTTAAGCCGAATTCCAGAATCTGCTCCGGTGTTGGCCCCATGAAAGCAATATTATTTGCTTCGCAGGCACGGGCAAAGTCAGCACTTTCTGACAGAAAACCATAACCTGGGAAAATTGCTTCGGCCCCGGTATTCTTGGCTGCGGCAATCAGCTTTTCAATACTTAAATAGGTATCACTCGGTTTGGTACCTTCTAAGGACACTGCAATATCTGCATCAATCACATGCTGTGCATAACGGTCCGTTTCTGAATAGACGGCTATACTGGTTATACCCATTTTTTTTAATGTGCGAATGGCACGAACAGCAATTTCGCCGCGATTTGCAATCAGTACAGTTTTAAACATGTGAATCCCCTTTTATTCTCTCTATTTTTTGAATCTGCTGAATGGGTCTATTTCGTTGTTTTCTGATTCAGCTGCTGTATATAAAGCCGCTATCGACTATGTTCGCTGCTCTGTGTCGTAGCCTTTGATACATACCGTCCGCAAATACAGCTTTTTTAAATGCATCGTTTTTTGCTTGAAGAGGTGCAGCATTCGCAACCGGAATCCAGACAAGTTCACCCACCTCAACATGGGTAGTGCGTTGAGCAAGATGATTCAGTTGAAGATGTTTTGGCTGATCGGCATCGCGCCATTTTCGGACTGTCCAGCCGATCATTTTCTGATGAAGCATTCTGTATCCATTCTTGTATCCAAGTTTGAATACAGTTATGCAGAACTTATGCCAGTTTAATTTTCTATATTATTTTCAATATTTTAATAAAATTTAAGATGTATAAATTAGGGAGAATTTCGTTAGATGATTGTTTTTGGTTCAGGCTGTTTTCAATTCAGTGCAAAAATTATTCTGGAACTCATATTGCATGATCTGCATTATTTCAACTTTTGCAATACTCATATAAAAGCCCATCTGTTGATGAGCTTCTAAGTGAACTATTTTATTTGTAGCTTAGGACAGTCATAAAAATTGAGTGTATTAAATATCCGAATTGAAAGGTTGAATCAGTGTGCATTTGTCATTGCGGTGATTCATTACTTCACAGGAATCATTAAGTGCTGATAAGGCGTCCCAGACCACATGACATAGGGCACAGCGGTATCCGGTTGCGTATGCTTAGGATACATATCATAGAAACGAGCTTCAGCACCGACGATCATGACATGGGGACCCGTTTTGACCCAATGATTGCCCGCAGTAGGCTTCTTGGCATAGGGATCGACATTACTGGCATCCGTACCACCTGCCAGCATATACATAAAGCCTACTTTCCCGACTGTGGGCGGTTTATGTCCCATCCAGGCCTCTGCCCATTCTAGAGCGGCCTGATCCATACACATTGGGTCTGGACCTGGCGTAGTCGGATTATCAGGCATACAGGTAAACCCATTATTGCCCTTGCGCAAGGTACGCATTTTGCCATCTGCACCGACAGCGACAATCGTGGCCGCAGCGGCTACTTTTTTAGGTGCGGCAGTCATGGCACTTGCAATGGCTTTCTTATCGGCGGCAGAGGAAGCTGCACCTGAGCTAGCTTTGCCCGACATGGGCGGTTCAACGGCTAAAGCGGCAGGTGCAGACAGGGCGACCCATCCCGCCATAAACAGTAATTGAGGAAAATTCATGGCACATTCTCCTTGAATCATCATGAAGAAATTGGATTTAGGTTCAAATCAAGTTGGATTGATCTGAAATTTTTGTAACGGATCCTTATAGAGTTGAGGGATAATTTAAGTTGATAAAAAGAAAGGAGAAGATTTAACTATTGCAGTGAAATTGCGCTACACAGCAATATCAACTCGAATGAAAGACAATATCTTTGGCGCTTAACCATGAAATGCCGCTTCGATCACGGAGATGTCAATTTTTTTCATGGTCATCATCGCATTAAATGCGCGCTTGGCCGCAGCGCGGTCAAGACTGTTACAGGCGTTGATGAGGACCACTGGCGTAATCTGCCAGGAAATGCCCCACTTGTCTTTACACCATCCACACTCACTTTCCTGACCACCATTGCCAATAATGGCATTCCAGTAACGGTCTGTTTCTTCTTGGTCTTCAGTCGCCACCTGAAATGAAAATGCTTCATTGTGTTGAAAGTCAGGGCCACCATTCAGTCCAATGCAGGCAACGCCCATCACCGTAAATTCAACGGTGATAACATCGCCTTCTTTTCCGGAGGGATAATCTCCGGGTGCAAGATTGATCGCGCCAACTGAGGAGTCTGGAAAGGTTTCTGCATAAAATCGTGCTGCACCTTCGGCATCGTCATCGTACCAAAGGCAGATGGTGTTCTTCGCAATATTCATCATGTTCAATCTCCATTGATTTAGGTCTTACACGCTCTGCCTAAGCACAATGTGTTTCATATATCAGTCGAGAATAGTCATATGATCCCTTGTCTATCTTTCACCAAAAAACAGAATAAACCTACTTTAGAATTGTATTTTTCTTGATCGAAAGCTGTTTCAAAGTGCTTAAACTGATGCGTTTCCAGAGTTTGTCACTGAACGATGGATTGCTTGGAAAATCGTGAATCAAAGAAAATGAATTGACCGTTTCGAGATATTAAAAAAATTAGTGATATAAATACTTTTTTAGTTTTTTAACTTTGAGACTGCTGGCAAAATTAGCCGAAATTTAAATAAGCAGATATGGAATAATATAAAATTGCAGCTCATAATTATTTTTTACTTTTCCAGAATTCCCACTTAGACTAGAGCACAATTTTGTTGCATATGCTTTTTGCCCTATGACCATTCAGGAATTAAGAAGATACCTTCGTAAAACACGTCGTCATCTCTCTAAATTTGAGCAAAGGCAGTCCGCACAAAAAGTTCTAAACCGCCTGATCCGCAGTCCAGAATTTATTCACGCCCAACATATTGGCCTGTATTTGCATGCTTTTGGGGAGATTCAGACCCAGGCGATTATTGAACGCTGCTTTAAACTGGGCAAACAGGTGTATCTCCCAGCGATTTGCGACATGAATCAACAGCTGGTCTGGATCCGGATCACCCAGCATCAATATCATAACAAGCGCTTTGCCCATCATCGGCTGGGTATGCGAGAGCCCATGAGCACCCGTGGTGTGCATGTTTCCAACCTGGATTTATTACTCATGCCGCTATTGGCCTGTGATACTTCAGGCACACGGATTGGGATGGGCGGCGGTTTTTATGATCGTACCTTGGCTTCTGCGCCTGGGCGTCCGTTCCGTCTGGGGCTGGCACATGACTTTCAACTGCTGGCACAGCCGTTAAAACGTGAACCATGGGATCAGCCCCTTGATGCTTTAATCACCCCGACAATATTTATAAAGTTCAAACGTTAATTTTGCAATTTTATCCTTGCTAACTACTTTAAAATCACATAATTAGTCATTTTTTATACAATTTAATCTTAACTGCCCTTGTATTTTTAAAATTACCCATCACTATTAAAAGCATGGCAACACCGTTGTCACTCATTAGGAGTGCTCATGTCTGAAATTATTATGAATCAAGAAACCTTAGAGCCTCAGGTTCCAAGTGTATTACCCCTTTTGGCGCTGCGTGATGTGGTGGTTTATCCACATATGCAAATTGCGCTGTTTGTCGGTCGTGAAAAATCGATCAATGCAGTTGATGTGGCTCGTAACAGTGACAATCTAGTATTTGTAGTTGCGCAAAAAGATTCGCTTACAGAAGAAATTGATCACGACAATTTATATCAATACGGTACTGTCGCGAAGATTGTGCAAGTTGTGAATCACGAAAATGATGAAAACTGTATTAAAGTCCTGATCGAAGGCCTGCACCGTGCCAAGCTGAAAACTATCATTGACGAAACTGAGTATCTGACAGCAGAGCATGAACTCAGCCCAATGACGGTGAGCGTCGATGCAGACACCCAAGCTGTGCGCTTGCAGGAATTACGTGCGCTTTTCGCTCAATATGCAGAAGCGAAACTTCGTAATGCGCGTGAACTGATCACCGCAGCCAACAAAATTGAAGATCTATTACAGTTATTGTTCTTCGTCGCAACCCGTGTTCCCTTGAATATTGATGTCAAACAGAAATTCCTGGAACATGACGAATTCGAAGCGCATTTGACTGAGCTGATGACTTATCTATTGCAACAGTCTGAAGAACAACAGATTGAGCAAACCCTGCATGATTCTGTTAAACGTCAGATGGAAAAGAACCAGCGCGAATATTTCCTGAATGAAAAAATGAAAGTCATTCAGCGCGAGCTTTCTGATATGAATGGTGGTGCGGAAGACGATGTCGCTGAAATTGAAAAACGTCTGGCTGAAGCAGATTTGCCTGAGCATGTACGCAAGAAAGCTGAAAACGAGTTCCGCAAGCTGAAAGCGATGCAGCCTGCTTCGAGTGAAGCTGCTGTGGTACGTAACTATCTGGAAGTCATTCTGGATACACCATGGAATAAAGCCAGCAAAGTCAGCATTAACCTGAACAAAGCACAGGAAATTCTGGATGCAGACCACTATGGTCTGGACGATGTCAAAGATCGCATTGTGGAATATCTGGCAGTTCAGTCTCGTGTGAAAAAATTGCGTGGTCCGATTCTATGCTTGGTTGGTCCTCCAGGTGTTGGTAAAACTTCACTCGGTGAATCGATTGCCAAAGCAACTGGTCGTGAGTTCGTGCGTATGGCGCTGGGCGGCGTACGTGATGAAGCTGAAATTCGCGGTCACCGTCGTACCTATATCGGTGCGATGCCAGGTAAAATTGTACAGTCATTGACTAAAGTGGGCGTAAAAAACCCGTTGTTCCTGCTCGATGAAATCGATAAGATGGCGCAAGACTACCGTGGTGATCCTGCTTCTGCGATGCTTGAAGTACTAGATCCATCACAAAACAGCAAGTTCAGTGATCATTACTTGGATCTGGATCTGGACCTGTCTGAAGTGATGTTTATCTGTACCGCAAACAGTATGAACATTCCTGAGGCGCTGCTGGACCGTATGGAAGTGATTCGTCTTCCGGGTTATACCGAAGAAGAGAAAGTCAATATTGCGGACCGTTACCTTGTTCCTAAAGCCATCAAGAACAATGGTCTACGTGCTAAAGAGTTGACCGTGCATGAAGAAGCAATTCGTGACATCGTGCGTCGTTATACCCGTGAAGCCGGTGTTCGTAACCTTGAACGTGAAGTGTCAAAAATTGCACGTAAAGTGGTGAAAGAGGCTGTTAGCAAGAAATCTAAAAACCTTCAGGTTGAAGTGACCGCAGCGAATCTTCCAGAATACTTAGGTCCACATAAATTTGACTACGGTATGGCGGAAGAAGAAGCGCAAATTGGCCGTGTAAATGGTCTGGCTTGGACTTCTGTCGGCGGTGAATTACTGACCATTGAAGTTGCAGCAGTCCCAGGTAAAGGCAAGTTCATTACCACCGGTTCTCTTGGCGATGTCATGAAAGAATCGATTACCGCTGCGATGACTGTAGTGCGTACCCGTGCGGATGAACTCGGCATCGAAGCCTCGCGCTTTGAAGAAACCGACGTGCATGTGCATTTACCTGAAGGCGCAACACCGAAAGATGGTCCATCGGCAGGTTTGGCTTTGACTACAGCATTGGTATCTGCTTTCACGGGTATCCCGATTCGTCCGGATATCGCGATGACAGGTGAAACCAGTCTGGGCGGTCGTGCGCTGCGTATCGGTGGCTTGAAAGAGAAACTTTTGGCAGCCCATCGTGGTGGCATCAAGCTGGTATTCATTCCACAGGAAAACGTACGTGACCTGGCGGAAATTCCAGAAAATGTCAAAGAAGGTCTAGAAATTAAAGCCGTAAAATCGATTGATGAGATTTTACCGCTGGCACTGACCTCTTTGCCAAAAGCCTTGGTTAAAGCACCAATTGTGAAAACCAAAGAAGAAGCGAAAGCAGCGCGTCATTAAGACTTGATGTTTCGTATAAAAAACCCTGCTTCGGCAGGGTTTTTTATTGAGTTATTGAATAAAACAACTGAATTATGGCTGTAGTGCCATCGTAACCAATCCATCAATCACATGAGTCATCTTGTTCAGATCAAGCTTGTCTAAAGTATCCAATTCGGTATTGTAATAAGGATTACGATAATTCGCAGTATCGGTAATCAACATGGTCGAATAGTTGAATTTGGCATAATTCAGATAGCCAGAGAAATTCATATCCTGAGCAAAACTTGGGCTAACAAAGCGTTGACACTCCAGACGGTTAAAACGCTGCATGGCATCACAATAATCTCCAGTCAGGCCAGTTGAGGCTAAATGCCCAATCGCGGCAATAAAGTTACCATGTCGTGGATAAATCCACTTTAATCCCACCGGATAGCTCTGAACCTGATGTTCATCAAAATAACCAATCGAATCCAGAATCACCACTCCCTTAATTTTCTGCTTCTGCTTTTTTAAAGACTTGGCATGCATATAACTGCCCATATGTTCTGTCTTGAAAAAAGGCGGCTCTTCTAGCGTATAGAAAGCAAATTCGACATCATGTTTGAGCTTGGATTTTTGCAGGGCCAGTAATCTTGCAGTTTCCAGTAAACCCGCTACCCCTGAGGCATTATTATCAGCACCGTTTCGGGTACTAAAGACATCATAGTGTGCCCCCATCACTATTTTGGTTTTGGCTTGAGTATCCAAACTACAGATGACATTTCGGTAGCTCAGGTTATTGACCACATAAACCTGAAACTGGCATGGAATGCCAAAGCGCTGCATCTGCCCTTTAATCCAGGCAGATACCCGATTCAGCTCTTTCAGATTTTTATAATTTCGGTATTCATCGACACTCATGATCTGGCTAAAAAATAATTCCAGATGAGAGACCTGAGCATTTTTGCTCGAATTGGCTGCACAGAGACTAGGCCCCATGAGGCCTATCAGTAACAGCAGCACAGTACAACATCCTTTTATCATGACACTGTTCCGCATTTATTATTATTCCATTCCTTTATCAAGCGGATACTTGAACTAAGGACATTAAAGCAACACTAAATCTCTCATTTCAATTTCAATTTGTTTCCCTGCTCAACTTCATGTTGTTTGATCGTTATAATGAGGTATCCAATTATTGATCTGTCTGTATGAAAATCCGTATCCTGACCATTGGTCAAAAAATGCCAGCGTGGGTGCTGACTGGTTTTGAAGATTATTTCAAACGTATTCAGCCTTTTGTACAGACCCAGATTATTGAACTGCCGATGGCCAAGCGCGGGAAAAATGATTCTGAAGCGGATATTCTGAAATACCGCAATATTGAGGGCGACAGCATTTTAAATGCGCTCAAGCAGAATGAAACCCTGATTGCACTAGAAGTGGGCGGACGCGAATTCAGTACCGAAAAACTGGCTGAAACCATGAAAGGCTGGATGCTGGAAGGCAATGATGTAGCACTTGCGATTGGCGGGCCGGATGGTCACTCGGAAGCCGTGCGTAAAGCTGCTGCATGGCACTGGTCACTTTCCAAGTTAACCCTGCCGCATCCACTGGTACGTGTCATGCTGATCGAGCAGCTTTATCGTGCCATGAGCATCAATAACAACCATCCTTATCACCGAGCAGGCTAATGATTTTGCTGAAGCGTTCTTTATATGCAACGTTTTGTTGAATAATCTCTTCTGCTCTTATTTCTATTTTTCATGCATTATTGAGGCATCTTCCAGATGTGGTTTGACTTATGAACTTACAAACGTTGCCAGGCTTATTTATTTCTCATGGCTCTCCTATGCTGGCGCTGAATCCTGAGCAAGTGGGTCCTGCCTTGCATCGTTTGAGCGAAAATCTGCCACGCCCGGAAGCGATTATTGTGATGTCTGCGCACTGGGAAAGTGAGGCGCTGGAAGTCAGTAGCGCAATTCGCCCAGAAACTTGGCATGATTTTCGTGGTTTCCCGCCTGAACTTTATCAATTACGCTACCCTGCACCGGGAAATCCTGAATTGGCCGAGAAAGTCTTAGGCTTGCTGGCCAATGCCGGCTTTTCTGCACATGCCAACAGTACCCGTCCGCGTGATCATGGTGTATGGATGCCGCTGCTACATATGTATCCAGATGCCAACATTCCCGTGGTAGAAATTTCCTTACCCATGTCGATGAGTGCGGATGAGATTTATCAGATTGGTCAAAGTCTCGCACCTTTACGTGAACAGCAAATCCTGCTGATTGGTTCGGGCAGTATTACCCATAATTTACGTGAACTGTCTTGGGATGGATCGGCTGCTGATGTACCCGAATGGGCCTCAGGCTTCCGTAATTTTGTGGTGCATAAACTGACGCACAATGATTATGATGCTGTACTGGACTGGTCCAATATTCCGCATATGGCACGGAATCATCCAACGCTGGAACATTTTGCTCCGATTTTCTTTGCGATGGGCACAGGTCAGCGTTTTAGTCTGGTACATAGCAGTTTCACCATGGGTTCACTCGGTATGGATATTTACCGCTTCGATTAATCTTGCTTCAGCGCTAAAATCTTAATGATGGATACATTTTGCAACTCAAAGCTGCGAAATGTATCCATATTTTTTTGCAATACATCCATTATTATTGTTTGAACTTTATATACTTCATTATAAGTCCATGAAATTAAAATTTATTGTACTGGCATTATTGCCTTTAACTTTTGCAGGCTGTCAGTCCAGTGATATTCAACGAGCTGGAGATCTTGCGGTGGCCACCATCCAACAAAAAAATGCAGATCAGATTCTTCCAGCCTATTACTGGGAACTGAATCGTGGACTAGAACGACCCGTTGTACTGAGTTTCAACGCTCAAGGCCGGCTGAGCGCCGTGACGGGCTGTAATGGACTCGGGACGACCTGGTCAGTCAAAAACAATATCATCACCACCAGCGAAGTTATAGGCACTGAAATGGCCTGTGATGCAGCATTGATGGAGCAGGAACGTTTTGTCAGCCAACTTTTACAGAAGCGTGACATTCCTTTTATGCTCAATGTAACAGATCCTAACAAGCCGACCCTGACGTTGATGGCCGCAAATGGTCAAACCTATGAATTTATCGGGAAAATGACTCCGGAAACCAAATACCAAGGACAGGCTGAAACAATTTTTCTGGAAATTGCTCCTGACACTAAACCCTGTACCGGCGTGGTCCAACAAAGTTGCTTGCAAGTCAAAGAAGTGAAATATGATCAGAATGGCCTGAAAACTCAGGTGGATAAGGACTGGACTTTATTCTATGACCAGATCGAAGGTTTTCAGCATTCACAGAATGAGCGGCAGATTATTCGGGTCAAACGTTTTGAAATTAAGCATCCGGCAGCTGATCAATCGAAATATGCCTATATTTTTGATATGGCGGTTGAGCGTGAAATAGTTAAGGGTGCTCTTTAAGGCTAAAAATACCAGATATAAAAAAACCGGGGCAACAGCCCCGGTTTTTTCAGCTTAGACTAAGTCAGACTTAGAATACGCCTTGAGCAAGCATTGCATCAGCAACTTTTACGAAGCCAGCAATGTTCGCACCGTCAACATAGTTCACAGTACCGTCTTCTTTAGTACCGAATTTCACACAGTTACGGTGAATTTCTTTCATGATTGCGTGTAAACGCTCATCAACTTCTTCGAAAGTCCAGCCTAAACGCAATGCGTTTTGAGACATTTCCAGACCAGAAGTTGCCACACCACCTGCATTTGATGCTTTACCTGGCGCATAAAGAATTTTCGCTTCAACGAATTTCTCAACCGCTTCAAGCGTAGAAGGCATGTTCGCACCTTCAGCCACACAGATTACACCGTTTGCAAGAAGCTGAGCAGCGTCGTCTGCATCAAGTTCGTTTTGAGTCGCACATGGCAATGCGATATCACACTTGATACCCCAAGGACGTTGTCCTTCAAGATATTCGAAACCATGTTTAGATGCGAATTCTGAAATACGGCCACGTTTTACATTTTTAAGTTCCATGACTTCAGCAAGAAGCGCCTCAGTGAAACCGTCTTTAACGTGAACTGTACCGGCAGAGTCAGAAAGTGAAACCACTTTCGCACCGAGGTACATTGCTTTTTCAGCAGCATATTGCGCAACGTTACCAGAACCTGAAATCGCAACGACTTTATCTTTGAAGCTTTCGCCACGAGACTTAAGCATTTCCTCAGCGAAATACACAGTACCGTAACCCGTTGCTTCCGGACGTGCCAATGAACCACCGAAAGTTAAACCTTTACCAGTGAATACACATGCCGTGTCGTTACTTAATTTTTTCATCATGCCGGCCATGTAGCCCACTTCACGACCGCCTACACCAATATCACCTGCAGGGATATCTGTGTTCGCACCAAGGTGACGATACAGCTCGATCATTAAAGCCTGGCAGAAACGCATGATTTCGCCTTCTGATTTGCCTTTAGGGTCAAAATCAGAACCACCTTTACCGCCACCCATAGGAAGTGTGGTTAAAGCATTTTTAAATGTTTGCTCAAAGCCTAAGAATTTTAGGATTGAAAGATTCACTGAAGGGTGGAAACGCATACCACCTTTAAATGGACCGATCGCTGAGTTGTACTGTACGCGGAACGCACGGTTTACTTGAGTCTGACCTTGGTCATCTACCCAAGAAACTCGGAACTGGATCGCACGTTCTGGCTCAACTAGACGTTCTAGTAAACCATGTGCTGCGTATTGTGGGTTCTTTTCAATGAACGGCCACAAACTGGTCATCACTTCTTCTACAGCTTGAAGAAATTCTGGTTGATGTGCATCACGTGATTTTACGTAATCTAGGAACTCATTAAGTGTGTTGTATTTCAACGCTTAATCCTCAGCAGAAAATGGATCAAAATTGGTCAAATTTACAATCAATGTTAAATTTTGGCGCAAAATATTAAATATCTTTTGTAACTAATCTACAATACTTTTTTTGAAAATACTTTAAAATTAATTTGATAACAAATATTTATATTGATTATGAAAATTTTTTCTATGTGAGGAAATGCCAATCGAATCAAGGCTTACATTCAGATTTATGCCTAATAATAAGGCACAAGTTGACCCTTAATTGCGCACGACTTAGGAGTTTAAAAATATGTTAAAATTAATGAATCGACATATTTTGTTTCACTTACTCTCTCATGCTTGCCATGAGTAACGCTGGTTATACATGAATTCGCCCATTTCTCTGGTCCAATCGATTGACGCTTTACTCCCTCAAACCCAATGTGGACTCTGCGGTCACCGTGACGGATGTTTACCTTATGCCCAGTCGATTGCTGAGGGGGAAAATGCCAATAAATGTGTGCCGGGCGGACAGCCTGTTGCCGATGCTTTGGCTGCATTATTAAATCGTCCTAAACTTCAAGCTGAAGAAAGTGTCTGGCCAGTTCAAGCCGATGGTCGTCCTCAGCGCATCAAAGCTGTAATTCGTGAAGATGAATGTATTGGCTGTACCAAATGCATTAGCGCCTGCCCGGTCGATGCAATTATTGGTTCCGGTAAACTGATGCACACCATTCTGACCGATCTATGTACGGGCTGTGAGTTATGTATTCCCCCCTGTCCGGTAGACTGCATCGATTTGGTTGAAGATCAACAACCCTTGCCGACTGAAGCACAGCGTCTTGCGGAACAGGATGATCTGCGTCAGCGTTACTATGCGCACATCCAGCGTGAAGAAAAACGGCGTACCGATCGTAAGGGACCTGTGGTCCGTGCAGAAATTGATACTGCCCTGTTTGCCCGTTTCTCTGCTTTAAATGAGCAACTTCCTGTGATTGAAGTCGCGAGCAAGCCAGAGAATGCACCTGTAGCTTTCGATTCCAAGACCACGATTGAACTGGCAAAACTACGTACCCAAATTAAAAAACTGGAAAAACAGCTTTCGGTTCGTGAAGATGCCCGAAAACGCACCCAACTGGAAGAACTGACACAGCAATTACAGGCTTTACAGGGATAGAACATGACCACAGCAAAGGCCAAGCCCGTTAAAAACATGACCAAAAAGCAGATTCAGACCTTTTTTGAACGCCTGCGTGAACAGCGGCCTAACCCAAAAACTGAGCTGAATTATTCCAATCCCTTTGAATTACTGGTCGCGGTCACGCTCTCTGCTCAAGCTACCGATGTCAGCGTCAACAAAGCCACAGACAAACTCTTTCCAGTCGCCAATACACCGGAAGCCATTTATGCGCTAGGTGTGGACGGCTTGAAGGAATATATCAAGACCATTGGTTTATATAACTCGAAAGCGGTCAACGTGATTAAAGCCTGCGAGATGCTGATTCAGAAGCACAACAGCATCGTACCGGACAATCGTGCAGACTTAGAAGCCCTGCCGGGTGTAGGTCGTAAAACGGCGAATGTGGTACTGAATACGGCCTTTGGTCAGCCGACCATGGCGGTTGATACCCATATTTTCCGGGTAGGTAACCGTACCGGACTAGCGGTTGGCAAAAATGTGTTGGAAGTTGAACACCGTCTGGTCAAAGTCATTCCCAAGGAATTTATCATTGATTCACATCACTGGCTGATTTTACACGGTCGTTATACGTGTATTGCGCGCAAACCGAAATGTCATGAATGTGTAGTATCCGATGTGTGTAACTGGCCGGATCGGTTTGAATTTGGTGCAGCCCGCCAAATTGCAGTGAAAAATATTGAGCTTGCTGAATAGAACGGCGTGATCAAGCTGGGATAAAAATAGGTGACCAATGTGTCACCTTTTTATCGACTTTGAGAATTCTGCTTTTCGTTTAAACCAAATTCTTAGTTGAGCTGAACTATTGTGGATTATTTATCCTGATCTTGTTCAGCCTTTTCCTGCTGCTTGCGCTGTTCAAATTCAGCTTGTAATTTTGGATGAAGTTGGCGCTCAGGTCGCTTTGCTGCATTTTCAGCACGCTCTTCCTGACGTACCTTGTTGAGCATTTTAAAACTGATATAGAACAGACCTACCAATACTGCCAGAAAGACTACCATCAACACCAATACGCCAAATTTCATAGCAACAAGTACCCTGTTCAAATACGCAATAAATACGCAATAAAAAAGAGCCCTAATATGACTTAGGGCTCTCCGATTGTCAAAATCATCGTCAGCCGATTATTTTGCCTGATCCAGAATCGCGAAAAGATCAGTCTGAACTTCATCGATTGGACGTAAACCGTTTAGCTTGTCATAAGTTGGTGCATTTTCACCAGACGCTGCACGGCCTTGATAGAAACCAACCAGTTGCTCGGTTTCAGTGTGGTAAGAACCTAGACGCTTGCGAATGGTTGCTTCCTGGTCATCAGGACGCTGAACCAGATCTTCACCCGTTTCATCATCTTTACCTTCCACTTTTGGCGGGTTGTAAACGATGTGATAGACACGGCCAGATGCCGGGTGCTGACGACGGCCAGAAAGACGTTGTACGATCTCTTCATCTGGTACATCAATTTCAATCACGTGATCAATAGTGATGCCTTCATTTTCCAAAGCTTCTGCTTGAGGAATGGTACGCGGAAAACCATCAAAAATGCAGCCATTTACACAGTCAGGTTGCGCAATACGCTCTTTTACTAGACCAATGATCAACTCATCAGAAACCAAACCGCCATTGTCCATGACACTTTTAGCTTGTAGACCTAATTCAGTTCCTTCACGAATTGCAGCACGGAGCATATCACCGGTTGAAATTTGTGGGATATTGTAGCGCTTACAGATCAACTGAGCTTGTGTACCTTTACCTGCTCCAGGTGGTCCGAGTAAGATAATGCGCATATATAAACATCCTCATTTAAACAATATGTATGACGCCACGACCACAATCGCCCGATTGTGTCCCCCGGCATCTCATTATAAGAAAGCCACAAACAAATGGATTAAACCCGCGATAAAACCGGTTACCCCACCCAATAAAATCAGAATCCATTCATCTTCCTGAAATGCAGGACGTAAAAGGTTCTGAAACTCTTTCGGAGTCAACTCGCGTATGCGGTCTCTAAACATTTGATAGATTTTCTGTGCACGGCTCGCATTAAATGCTGGGTCGCATACAGGCACCATCGTAATTTCAATCGAGCGATCGATCAAGTCCGTCTTGAGTTTTGCATACTCTTTTGGTCCTAAAGACAGCTGTAAAGAGGTCCGAACCAGGGGTGTTTCCATAATTTCATTAATATGACGTTTGATAATGCGGCGGGTTTTGTCTTTTCTGCCGCCATACATCATCTCGGTCATGATCGATTTTAACGTAATCAGGTCTTCTGTGACTACACTTGCGAAGACGTCAGAGACTTCATCCTGACGTTTCATAAATGCGCCTTGTATGTTATAGGTGCCGATACGAGGAATCACCGGCTTAATCCACGGAAACTTGCGATTTGTGGTACGGGCAAAGAATTGCGGGTACTTTACTGGGTGTGGATAGAGTGGGTTGAATACCATCCAGATCGCGATCCAGTTGGTCAAAAAGCCCCAGATCGCAGCCCAGAACGGTACAGTCCAGTGCCACGGCACTACAAACCAGACAATCATCTGGAAAATCCCAAAGAACATCCCGATGAGGGCACTGATATGCCAGATAAAATTGATCTCTTTTTGACCCACCTTCAGGAACATACGCACCATCAAGCGACGGTCGCCTTCCATCTGGCTCACTACCATTTCACGCATATCTACAAGTGACTCGACGTTCATGGTCAGCTCAGTCACTAATTCACGCAAAATTGCCGGCATTTGTTTTTGTGCTTGTGCATAAATTCTGCGCTTAATAGCAAAAGGCAGGTTTTCCCAGAGCACCGCATTGCGATCCATCATGACTTCATCAATCAGATGTTCCAGTTCGAAACCGACCTGCTCGCCAATGATGCGTGCCATATCATCCGGATCCATCGCCTGTAAAAATTCGCGGATAGAGCCTAATTTTGACAGTGTGTTATCGGTAATAATGCCTGAAATACGTCCAGCTTTGCGTGGCACAATCCCTTGCCAGCCCACAGGTAATGGCCCGAGATGGAAACCCCAAAAATTGATCGGATAAAAGACCATTTTCAGCGCCATCCAGACGTGAGCCCAGGTTACAAATGCAGTCACTGGAATAATGCTGAGCACGGCCCAAAAATCCGGGCGGTTTACAAAGGTTTGCCACAACTCGTTGACGTACTCAAGCATGCATAACTTCCATATTTAATTTTTTGTTCACAGAATACACATATTAATAAGGTCGAATATTTTGTCTATAAACCGATACTTAAAGTATAGGAAAATTGTAGCCGGGGTTCTGTTTCAGCCACAGCACGACCATTTCGGTCTTCGAGTTTCTCTCCGGCACCGATCCCGATACTAAAACTGCTGATCCGTTCTGAACTAAGCAAAACATAGGCCAAATCAACGCCAGCACCTAAACGGCCTTCATATTCGCCATCAACCTGTTTGCTGTCGATATGCCCGGCATAAACCCCGACATAATAACCATTTTTATCTTTGCCGGTGAGATGTGCAGGATAACGAAAGCCTGCCTGGCCGCCAATCGTACGATCATCATCCAGAAAAACACCACCTTTCACATAAGCAATCCCATAAGGGTTTACCCATTCGGTATTTAAATGCAGTAATTTCTGGGTAAAACCCACGCCAACATTGAAGGCTTTTGCCTGAGCAGGCTCTATTTTAGTTGTAGTAGTACTTATTTGATCATGTGCATAAGCCCCGTTCGCCCACAATGCAAACGCTAACAAAGGGTAAACCTTGTTCATTCCTTCACCATCTTCCTTAATTATAGTTTTTGGTATAGTCCTATTTTTATTAGATTTTACTCTAGCAGAATTATCACAACTCTTATATACAGCACTTTACAATTTTAATGTCTGCAAAGTCAAAGCTTAAAGGAACTGATTGCAAGGACAGTTTTTCATTATCAAATCAAGTGCAGTTGCGTTAGAATACTCCACTTTGATTCTTTTCTACCACTCTCAGGTCTTAAGTCGATCGCGTATGAAGCAGCACTTTCCTTTAAAAAACGCACAACAAGAAAAGCGCATCTATCGCAGTCGAGTCTTGATTTCCATGGGGATTGTCATTTTCTTTATGCTGCTGCTGGTCAGCCGCTATGCCTATTTGCAACTGTTCAACTTTGAAAGCTTTACTACAGCTTCTGATGAGAACCGGATTCGTCTACAGCCCTTGCCGCCAGCGCGTGGTTATATTTATGACCGTAACGGCGTGTTGCTGGCCGATAACTATCCAGTATTTACTGCCACTTTAAGTCGTGCTGACGTACAGGATATCGACCAGACGCTCGAACGCCTCAAACCGATTCTGGAACTGACCGAAGAAGATCTTGAACGCTTTCAAACCCGGATTAAAACAGCGCGTAAAACCGAACGGGTTTCAATCAAGCTCAATCTGAACGAAAATGATATTGCCCGTTTTAGTGAAGTGAAATATCAGTTTCCGGGCGTGAATATTGAAACCCAGATGACCCGCTACTATCCGCATGGTGACCTGTTCGCACATGTGATTGGTTATGTCGGTCGGATTAATGACAAAGAACTGAAATCAATTGATAAGGATCTCTATGCTGGAACCAACCTGATCGGAAAAATCGGTGTGGAAAAATCCTATGAAGAGCTGCTGCATGGTGTGCCAGGAAATGAATCGGTAGAAGCAGATGCCTTTGGTAATGTGCTGCGTCATCTGGGTCGTAAAGACCCAGTGCGTGGTAATGATCTGTTCCTGTCACTGGATTACGGTTTGCAGGTGGTAGCTTCAGAACAACTGGCTGGGCGTCGTGGCGCGATTGTGGCGATGGATCCTAAAACTGGGGAAATTCTGGCGCTGGTATCTAGTCCAAGTTTTAACCCGAACCTGTTTGTGACCGGAATCAGCACCAAAGATTATTCATTCCTGCGTGATAACCTTGATCAACCTTTATATAACCGTGCGGTACAAGGAGTTTATCCACCTGGCTCTACTATCAAACCAATGTTTGCGCTCGGTGGTCTGCATCATGGGCTGGTAGACTGGGATACCACTATTTCTGATCCAGGCTATTTCAGTCTGCCGGGAGACAGTCACCGTTTCCGTGACCATAAAAAATCCGGGCATGGCGCAGTGAATATGCATAAGGCGCAGGTCGTCTCCTGTGATACCTATTTCTATGTCATGTCCTACCGGATGGGCATTGAAAAAATGAATACCTGGATGCGTCAGTTTGGCTTTGGCGAAAAAACCGGGGTGGATTTACCAAGTGAAAGCTCAGGACTGTATCCAAACCCGGAATGGAAAATGCGTACCCGCAAGGCCAAATGGTCACGTGGTGAAACCATTTCTGTCAGTATTGGTCAGGGTGCTTTTACTTCAACGCCATTACAGCTGGCTATGGCCACAGCCATTACTGCCAATCATGGCAATAAAGTCATTCCCCATGTTTTGCGTGAAAGTCGCGGTGCCAAACCGTTCAAGATGCATAATGGCACCCATGGCAAGATCGATTTTAATGGTCAGGAAGAAGACTGGATCAAGATGCGTGATGCAATGGTGGACGTAATTCAATCCGGTACAGGCCGAGGCATTAAAAGCGGCTTACAATATTCTATTGCCGGAAAAACCGGTACGGCACAGGTAAAAAGTATTGCTCAGGGCAAGCGTTATAATGAATCCTTATTGACCGATCGTCAGCTGGATCATGGTTTGTTTGTCGGTTTTGCACCTGCTGAAAATCCTGAAATTGCGATTGCAGTCATTTTGGAAAATGGTCGCGGTGGTAGTGCCGCAACGGCTCTGGCCCGTCCAATTTTTGATTACTGGTTACTGCATAAAGATAAAAATCCGGTACGCCCACAAGGCCATCAATTAAGTGGGGGTCTGATGACGGCCGGAATCAAGCCAGCTGAATTGCCAAGTGGTGCAGGGATGTTAAGTCAGGATGCAGCATCTAGTGCCGTTCCCGCCAGTGGCCAGCCCGAAATGACTGCTCCGGCTTCTGCAAATACGGCTGCATCTCCCGCAGCAACACCTGCTCCTACACCGGTAGAGCGAGACTAAAGATGAAAAACCAGCTTCGAATTATTGGTGGTGACTGGAAACGCCGCCAATTGCCTTTTGCCAGCATTGAAGGTTTGCGCCCGACGCCTGACCGTGTTCGGGAAACACTGTTTAACTGGCTAATGTGGGATGTACAAAATGCCCAGGTGTTGGATATTTGTGCCGGTTCTGGGGCATTGGCGTTTGAGGCATTATCGCGTGGTGCTGCATCAGTGGTGATGATTGAGCCGGATCGTACTCAGGCACAATTTTTGACCCAAAATCTTGAGCTTTTAAAAGTCACCAAAGCCCGTGCTCAATTAAAGGTAGCTACAGCACAGCAAGCCTTGCCCGCTCTTCAAACACAGTTTGATCTGGTTTTTCTAGATCCGCCATATAGCCTGGATTTATGGGAAGAACTCGCGCTAAAGGCAGATCCTCTGATCAAGGACAATGCCTATATTTATGTAGAAGCAGACCGTGATTTAAAATTGCTTAAATTGCCATCCTCATGGCACTTAATTAAAAATACCAAAGCCGGTACAGTTCGTGCCGGGCTTTATCAAAAAAGTATTTCTTGATTTAAATTGTTTTGAAGAGGCATTAAAAAAGGATTCCTCTGTGGAATCCTTTTTGTCATTGTAGTCAGTCAAATTTAAAGACTGTGATTAACGATCACGGCGCCAGTCGCGGTTATCTCGGTCACGTTTCCAATCCCGATGATCTTTATGGTCCTTATTTTTCCAGTCATGATCTCTGTGGTCTCGATCATAATGTCCATTACGATCTCTGTTGCCACGATAATCATCATCCCAAGGATCAACCACACAACCGGTTAATGACACAGCCAATACAGAAAGTAATATCACTTTTTTCATCATGTCCATCACCTCTTACTGCACTCTGTCAGTATCAGGCGAGTTCATGGAGAGTGAACGGAGCCATTGTTGCACTCTTGTAGAGATTTATACATGTTTTATGCATGGCCGTAAACCTCTTTTTTCTTAATTAGCATGCATGCTTTTATGAGAATTTGAACTTTCATTTGCATAAATCCAGCTAAATGGAAGCTTGGCTTTTGTTTAAATCTTGAGAATACTGCTGCCTTTGCTTATGACCTGATCTTTATGACTTGGCTGTTATTTATTCTTGGTGCAATGGTCGCAGGTTTTGTCCAGGGGCTGACCGGCTTTGCCTTTGCCCTGATCGCCATGTCTTTCTGGGTCTGGGTGCTGCCTCCGCAACTGGCCGCGCCCTTGCTGGTATTTGCCTCGATCTGGAGTCATGTGATTTCACTCAGTCAGGAAAAAAAGCAGCTAGTTTTATCCAGGCAGTTGGTGCTGCCTTATCTGATTGCTGGTCTGATTGGCGTGCCGCTGGGTACTTATCTGTTGCAGATCATTCAAGCAGATACCTTTAAGATGATCTTGGGATTTTTTCTGGTACTGTGGTGTCCGGTGATGCTATTCAATCCGCAATTCAAAACAATTCAGCATTCAGGAAAATTGACTGATAGCTGCATCGGTTTTATTGGCGGAATTTTAGGAGGACTGGGCGGTTTTTGCGGTGCCATTCCTTCGGCCTGGGTGATGTTAAAACAATTACCCAAAACCCAGCAGCGCTATATTTTACGGCACTTTAATTTTGCAATTCAGCTTTTCACGCTGGGTACTTATGTATGGCAAGGCCTGATCAATCAAAGCCATTTACCCTATATGGCCTTGCTGATTGTTTTTGTGAGTATTCCGGCAATTTTAGGCGCAAAGCTATTTTATAAAATTTCAGAATTACTGTTTAAACGCGTGATCTTAAGTTTACTCTTGAGCGCAGGCTGTTTTCTATTAGCGCCCCAATTCATTTAAGCACAAGATCAAGCCGAATCTGTCTTCCCCCCGCCAAAGCTTGAATCCGGTGAAATAACTGCTATGTTAAGGCCAATCTTTCACAATATAGATCATCATTATGCAAATTCGTGATCAGATTGTTCTTGTTACGGGCGGTGCGCGTGGTTTGGGTTTGGCCATTACTCAAGCTTTACTGGCTGAGGGTGCGCGCGTGGTCGTCAATTATCATAGCAGTCAGCAGCAAGCTGAACAGCTGGCCCAGCAACATCCAGACCAAGTCTTTATTTATCAGGCAGATGTGACCCAAGTTGATCAGGTACGCGCGTTATTTGCCGCGGCTAAAACCCATTTCGGTGAAGCAATTCATGCTGTAGTCAATAATGCACTGATTCAATTTGAATTTAATGGCGATGCACGCCCTAAAGTAGAAACGCTGACTTGGGAAATGTTGCAACGGCAATTTAGCGGTGCAGTACAGGCTGCCTTAAATACCACACAAGCCGCTCTGGATGATATGAAACAGGCAGGGTTTGGCCGGATCGTGAATATTGGTACAAACCTGGTGCAAAATCCGGTGGTTCCTTATCATGACTATACCACCGCCAAAGCTGCATTATTGGCCTTTACCCGCACCACGGCGCAGGACTTGGGACAATATGGCATCAATGTGAATATGCTCTCTGGTGGCCTGTTACAAACCACGGATGCCAGTAAGGCCACACCTGACATTGTCTTTGACCTGATTGCTCAATCGACGCCTTTACGCCGCGTGATTACACCCGAAGAATTCGCTGCTGCAATCCTGATGTTTTTGTCACCTTATTCACGTGCTGTCACAGGACAAAACCTAATTGTAGATGGCGGCTTGGTTAAAGGTTAGATGTTTAGAGAATGGACTTGGATTTTCAAATTCTGTTGTTCTATTTTTTAACCATTTGGTAGATTAAAAAGGTTTTGTGACCGGGTTTTACTTCTACAATAGTGCGCTCCCATAAAACCTTTAGTCTACTTTCCATGAAATTTATCACGACATTGCTCAGTACCTTGCTACTAGCAGGTTGTATGTCCAGCGATTTGAAGAAGTCCGAACAATTACTGCAAAATTTCCATTGTGCCAAGGTAGATACCGCCCAAATGCCACATAGCAGTATGACCGACTATTATCAGCAGATGTTGTATAGCAGCAAATCCAAAGTCGAATCTTATATCAAACAGTATCATCAGGGTGAAGAGTTATTTGACCTGCCATTGCATGAAGTGGTGGAACAGCAATATGATCTGTATAAAGATGCCTGCCAAAATCTGGGTGGAATTTTGCCGACTTCTGAACATGCCTCTTAAGTCTGTCAATCTTCATGATGATTAGGCAATAAAAAAGCAGGAGAATTTTCCTGCTTTTTTTCAACTCAATTTTAATTCTGATAATAGCGCTGATCTACACTAAAGCATTCAGGGAATTTTGGTTGAATCTCTGCATAAAATGCCATGATTTCTGCCATATCTTTTTCATAATCCCCTGTCGGATAAACGATTTTACCTACGCCAGTTTTCTTCTTGGCATAGTCCATATAGGCCAATGCAATCGGCACACCGGCACTAATCGCTACATGATAAAAACCTGTCTTCCACTGTTCCTGTTTGGCACGAGTTGCTTCTGGCGTGACCAGCATGACCAGTTTAGGATGAGTCTTGAATAAGTCTGTCATCAGCTGAACCATGCTCGGACGAGGCTCACCCGGCTGTTTAGGACGGCGATCAATCCCGATACCGCCCATAGCACGCACAAAAGGCCCAAGTGGCAATTTCATGTAACTGTCTTTAATGGTTAAGCGAACATTTACGCCCAATGCTTTTAAGGCCAGTCGCGCATACAATGCATCCCAATTACTGGTATGAGGAGCAGCAATCATGACACATTGGTCTAAATCTAGGGGCCAACGGTTATCAATTTCCCAACCCATCAGGTTCAGGCTTTGTTCTGCTAACTTCTCAAACACGTCACGCACCAATTCTATTCAAAATTGCGCGAATTTTAGCAACCTAGGCAAATATAGATAGTGCTCTATGAGCAATAAATAAACAATTAATCTATATTTGTATAATTGGAGTTTTTAAATGAATAGTTGATTATTTTTTCCACCTTGAACTTATCTCATACATCAATTTACGGATAGTTCAGATTGCTTCCCAATATCAATAGAAATTTCTTTCTAATTTAAAGGATCCATGCATTAAAAAGCTCTTGACCTCCTAATTTTGGGATATGGCAAAAACGAGGGTCTTTTTATACTGAATCCACATTATAAATTTCAGGAAGATTCTAATGAAAAAGACTTTACTTTGTATTGCTTTAGCGGGGTTACTTAGTGCCTGCGGCAGTTCGGATGATAATGCCAGTACACCTCCAGCAAACAATGTTGGCACCCAAACCGGCGTACTGACGGACGGAATCATTTCAGGGGTGACCTATATCACCAGTAGTGGTGCAACAGGAGTTACCAACGAAAAAGGAGAATTTAAATTTAATGATGATGAAAAAGTAAAATTCTTTATTGGGGGTGTACAACTCGGTGATGAAATTGAAGCAAAGGAGCGTATCACACCATTAGATTTAGTCGAAAGTGAAAATGCGCGTATCAACCTTATGGTTTTTTTACAATCCTTAGATGGAAAAGGTGATCATAGCGATGGCATTCAGATTAGTGATGACACTAAAACAGCCTTCACTGCTGTAAAGCTTAATTTTAACCAAAGTACCACCGACTTCGTAAATGAAGTTGTAACCAAAACAGCCATCACACCAGATCAGTTGATAACACCAGAAAAAGCTTCAGAACACTTCCAAGCGACCTTCTACAAAGATATTGCCGGTACGTGGGAGATTAACCGTACCGATAACAGTGCTGTGTTGATTCACATTCTGGAAGATGGACGCTATGCACTAGGTGAAGCAGAAGCAAAAGATGAGAGTGGTCAAGCAGGCATTGAAATGGGCCGCTTAAAATGGAATGCAACAACAACCGTGATTGAACCGGAAATCCTACATGACACCAATGGTGAATGGGGACTTTCACATCCTGCCGAGAATAAACCTTATTCTTTAAACTTTAATGGAACTCAATTAATTCTTACTGAACCAGGCGTTAGTACTGAATACCGTTTAAATCGGGTTAAGCAGTCTAATAGTCTCGTCGGCACGTGGCGACTCAATGAAACGCACCTATTTGCTTTCTTTGATAATAACTATTATTTCTTCCTAGACACTGAAGGCGGAGATGATTGTGGTTGGCCAGGGATTGAATATGGCAAATATACATTGTCAGCAAATACTCTCACCACAACCGAGGTATTATTCGATACCAACGAGTGTGGTGGATTACAAGATAGTTCAAATGGCAGCAAGACAATTGCAAGCATCAATATATCTAACAACAATCTTATCTTACATCCGCAAGGTGAAGATCCTGTAACTTTACAACGTGTTAAATAACCCATATAAACCGGCTTGAATATGAAATTCAGGCCGGTTTAATCAATATGTTCAAATTGAATGGTACAGCCCATCAATAAATGCATCAGTTCGATTTGCGAACAACATTGGGTTTTTTCATAAATATTTTTAAAATACGTCCGTACCGAACTCAGCGTAATACCACACTGTTCTGCAATATCTTCTATTTTATAACCATTAATTAACAACTCACATAAATCAAACTCTCTTTTGGAAAGCTGGTAACACTGTTGTAGGTAAGTTCTTGACAAGGAATAATGCTGGTTTTTATCCGTCATAAATAATGCAATTTGATGCTGAGCAGACTGTAAATGTTGAATATTTCTTAATTTTTTAAATGGCACCACCGTCAGCATGAATTGCGAGCCTGCCCCATCACTCAACGCCAAGACGCCACCCACTTCAGTCTGAATGGTCGTATCTTCCAGCAAAGCACTTTCCAGAAGCTGATCAAAACGTATCTGCTGACTATAATTGGTTTTTAGACGGTTATGTATATCCAGATCCAGACATGAACTTTGATCAAGCATCTTTTGCGCAACAGGATTGGAATAACTTAAACACAGGTTTTGATCGAGTAGCACAATTCCGGTTTTTAAACTGTCCAATACGGTATACAAGCTTAAATTATCTTGTTGAATCAAGTTGATTTGCCGGTGAATTTGCAAAGCCCGGCGTAAATGAATACTGATACGTCTTAGAAAATCCAGCTCAGGCTGTTCAAAAGGCTGTACTTCAGGTGCACGATGAATACCCAGTACTGCCCAACGATAATTTCCCCGATCCAGCAATACGCCCGCCAGATAAGATACACCACCAGGCTTTAAACACTTCTCATAGAAAACATAATGATCCGTACCCGGCTGTTCTGCATAGTGCTGACAGTTATGACTCAATGCATCGCCCATCTCGATCGCATTCCATAATGGCATATGCAGTTTCATATCAATCACTCTGATACGCTCATCTTGATAAGCGGCCAAACTTTCATTCGGGATATTGTGCGTATAGACAAAATCATAGCCTGGATTAAGCTGATCCAGACCGGTAAAAATTGCACTCTTACTTTTAGTATAGCTCACGATATCTTTGATCACGTCCAGCCACAAAGATGGCAATACAGCAGCGTCATAAATTTTTGCAATCAGATTATTTTCTTGTTCTAATTTCATTATTCCCTCCGCATTATCATTATTTTCTAATCATAGCGTTCAGAATTGGTTAACGAAACAGCATAAAGTGACTTTAAACTTGGCTAAAAATTCTTAAATCCTGCTCACTTATCAATAACTCTGGCCTGATTCACCTAATGAATCAAACTTTAACAAGATTGCCCTATTTATCTGTACTGACTACTTTTAATGTAATTCATAACAAATAATTTAATAGGGTTAAAACAATGAAAAAATTAACGCTTACTGCTGCGATAGCAGTCGTTCTTGCAGGAGCTTTAACCGCCTGTTCAAAGCCCAATGATAATGAGCCGATGAGTAATAATGCTCAATCCAGCCCAGCCATGATGGAGCAAAATAACGCGGATACTAGTGTGAACCGTGCTGATAGCGCAGAAACTTCGCTAGATTGGGCAGGTGAATACGAAGGTGTTTTTCCTTGTGCTGACTGTGAAGGAATTAAGGTCGAGTTAGATCTCAATCCGGATAAAACCTATGAGCTAAATGAGGAATATTTAGGTAAAGCTGGAAATAATGAGACGGAAACTAAAGGTAGTTTCAGTTTTGACCCTCAAGATCCTTCAATCATCACATTAGATAACAAAGCTGAAAACCGTAAATTCTTTGTTGGTGAAAATTTTATTGAAGCACGCGAGATGAAATCAGGTAAAAAAATTGACAGTAATTTAAATTATAAATTAGTTAAAAAGTCCGCATCATAATTTTGTAAACACATAAAAAAATCCCCGCTATTGCGGGGATTTTTTATGAAATGCTCGGATGATGAATTACATCATGCCGCCCATACCACCCATGCCGCCCATATCAGGCATTGCAGGTTTGTCTTCTGGGATTTCAGTGATCATGCATTCAGTGGTCAGCATCAAGCCAGCAACAGAAGCTGCATGCTCAAGTGCAGAACGTGTTACTTTAGCAGGATCAAGAATACCCATTTCCAGCATATCGCCATATTCGCCAGTTGCAGCGTTATAACCGAAGTTACCTTCGCCATTCTTCACAGCGTTGATCACTACAGAAGGCTCATCACCTGCGTTAGATACGATTTGACGAAGTGGTGCTTCAATCGCGCGGCGAAGAATGTTGATACCTACGTTTTGGTCATCATTCGCGCCTGTTACGCCTTCAAGTGCAGATGCAGCACGTACTAGTGCAACACCACCACCCGCAACGACACCTTCTTCAACTGCAGCGCGAGTCGCATGAAGCGCGTCATCTACACGGTCTTTTTTCTCTTTCATTGCAACTTCAGTTGCAGCACCGATTTTGATGACAGCAACACCGCCAGCAAGTTTCGCTACACGCTCTTGAAGTTTTTCTTTGTCGTATTCTGACGTAGATTCTTCGATCTGTGCACGGATTTGCTGTACACGGTCAGCGATTTGGCCAGCGTTACCAGCACCATCTACAATTACAGTATTTTCTTTAGATACAGTTACTTTATGTGCTGTACCCAAGTGATCAAGCGTCGTTTGATCCAACTGCATGCCGATTTCTTCAGAAATTACGGTACCGCCAGTCAAGATCGCAATGTCTTGAAGCATAGCTTTACGACGGTCACCAAAACCAGGTGCTTTCACCGCACATACTTTGATAATACCGCGCATGTTGTTGACAACAAGCGTCGCAAGCGCTTCGCCTTCAACATCTTCAGAAATAATTAAAAGCGGTTTGCCAGTTTTAGCAACAGCTTCAAGTACTGTAATCAACTCACGAATATTGCTGATTTTTTTATCAACAAGAAGAATGAATGGATTTTCAAGTTCTGCTGTCAAAGTATCTTGTTTGTTCGCGAAGTACGGAGAAATATAACCGCGGTCAAACTGCATACCTTCAACTACGTCAAGCGAATCTTCGAAGCCTGAACCTTCTTCAACCGTGATCACGCCTTCTTTGCCCACTTTTTCCATTGCTTGCGCAATCAGCTGACCTACAGTCGTATCAGAGTTAGCAGAGATCGAACCTACTTGTTCAATCGCTTTAGAGTCTGATGCTGGTTTTGCAGTTGCCTTGATGTTTTCAACTACAGAACGTACCGCAATATCGATACCGCGTTTCAAGTCCATTGGGTTCATACCCGCTGTTACTGACTTGATGCCTTCATTCAAAATTGCTTGTGCCAATACAGTTGCAGTCGTTGTACCATCACCTGCGATGTCATTGGTTTTTGAAGAAACTTCACGAACCAGTTGAGCACCCATGTTCTCGAACTTGTCTTTCAGCGTAATTTCTTTGGCAACAGTGACACCATCTTTAGTGATGTGCGGTGCACCAAAAGAACGGTCGATAACAACGTTACGGCCCTTAGGACCCAAAGTAACCTTTACTGCATCTGCAAGGGTGTTTACACCAGCAATCATTTTTGAACGAGCTGAATCACCAAATTTTACGTCTTTAGCTGACATATTTGACTCCGAATATTGTTGTATCTTTACAAAATCTGATTTGGAATGAATAAAACTTTTTTAGCGCAGATTAAGCTTCTAATACCGCTAAAATGTCAGATTCTTTCATGATTAAAAGCTCTTCGCCGTTTACTTTTACAGTAGTGCCTGCATAAGTACCGAACAATACTTTGTCGCCAACTTTTACGTCTAACGCGCGTACGCCATTGTCAGTGATTTGACCATTACCAACTGCAATGATTTCACCTTGAGCAGGTTTTTCAGCAGCCGAACCTGGAAGTAAAATGCCCCCAGCTGTTTTAGTTTCTTCTTCAACACGACGAATAACAACGCGGTCATGTAATGGACGAATGTTGCTCATAAATAACTCCATCAGACTAAGTCTTTTTTAGGTCACTGATGACGACTTAATTATTCCATGGGTCATCATCAAAAATTTTTGATGTCACTTTTATGGAGATGGAATAAAACGCTTCAAGGGCAAAAATGAAAAAAAATTGGTTTTTTTTAACGAATCATAGGTTTTCGTCTATTTATTCGGCAGATCAGCCTTCAACATAAAGGCTTGTGCCACTTCATCGAATAAATATTGAGAAATTTTTCCTGTGGCATCAATCAGATTAAAGCTGTTCGGTTCATCTTTATGTAGACGATTTGACGCAGAAGTCCCTGCATGTACATCATATACAGGATGATCCATCCCCAATCCGAACATCTGATTCAAATCATAAATCGCCGGTTGATGCAGATGCCCATGCAACACCGCAAACAGACCATGCTCTGCCCAGGCCTCTAAAGCAATTTTGGCCATCAATGGGCTGTCCTTGAAACCGCGCTTATTTTGAAAAGGCACATAAAAAGGCTGATGGCTGACAATGATTTTTAATTTGGACGCAGGTGCCTGCGCCAGCGTCAGGTCAATACGCTGAATCTGCTCAAGGGATAAATGCCCTTTGGTATGATATCGACGTCGGATCGAATTCACCCCAATCAGATAAAAATTTTCAGTTTCAAATATTGGCTCCAATTCACCAAAAAAAATCTGGTAACGGGTAAATGGATTGAAAAGCCGATTCCACAAATGATAGAGCGGAATATCATGATTCCCCGGGATCACCATATAAGGCGTATTGAGCTGATCTAAAAATTTTTTGCAGGCAAAGAATTGACCCAAACGTGCGCGCTGAGTCAGGTCACCACTGATGACGACGGCTTCAAGTGGATGGGTCTGACAGAAATGCCGAATCGCTTCTAAACACTCCGGCTTCTCTGTTCCAAAATGCAGATCAGACAGATGCAGGATCATGTGGCACCATTACGTTTAGGCTATCTTTTAATACAGAAATATTGAGTGGCGGGGCCATTTCCACAATTTCCCCATCAATCGCTACCATCAGTTTCTTGGCTCGGGATTCGATTCGAACTTGATCGGCTGCAAAACTATAAACATCCGATGCCTGGTCAATCTTGCCACGAATCAGCTGATACACTAGCTTAAATAAAGTAAGCTTATCACTTTTAGAAACTACAACTCCCGCCACTTTGCCTTTTTCAGCCGCTTCTGCAATGCGCATTTTCATATCCGCCAGTTGCAAGGGATTATTGCCAAAAAAAATCAGTGGTGTTTTTACCGGATATTTCTTTTGATCCACCCAGATTTTTAGTTTTAATTCTTTACGGTCGCGAATTAAAACATCCAGTGCAGAAGTATAGGCATGTAGCGGTAAGCGACCAAAAATACGATTATAGTCTTCACGTTTTTTAATAAATAAAGGATATAGACCTAAACTGGCATTATTCAGATAAATTTCCTGATTGATACGAGCAACATTCATACGTTGTGGCTGTCCTGTCGCAATCACTTTTGCCGCTTCAAGCAAATCCAGCGGAATCCCCAATAATCTCGCCACATAGTTAAAAGTCCCTAAAGGCAAAATACCGACAGGAATTTGCGTATTCAACACATGTTTGGCGACTGTATTTAAAGTGCCATCTCCGCCTGCCGCAACGATGATTCCTGACTCGCTAGATGCCAAATGCTGTTCAAGCACCTCAGTCATAATTTTATCAAATTGCTGTGAATCATTGATTTCATAAGCTTTAGTTTGATAACCCTGCGCTGAAAATATATCGATCAGCTGTTCATAAATGCCTTCTGGCCCCTGTATGCGAAAACCAGCTTTATGATTAAAAATCAGCGATAAGGGTTTAGATTGATTAGACATTTTTCGCACAATTTCATTGAAGCCTATTGGCATTTTGTCCAATTCATAGACAATTAACAGTGGCTTTATGTAAAATTCAAATGGCAACCATTTATTTAATCAATAATGAATATTAGAGATCTTATAAAACTAAGATAATGATTTTAATATCAATTTTTAAAATAAATACCACTCATCACTTATATAAATAACCTTAATAATTCAAATATTTAGTTTTATCTTGTTGTTTTACTTATATTTATAAATAAAATAGCATTATATTCCAAAAGAAATCTAGCACTTCTTTGGTCTTATTTTTTTTATCATTTTATGCTTTAATACAGCCACTTTTTTTCATACTTCATCTGGGCGATATTTTTTATTGCTCGGATTGTACTTTGTACATCTAATTTGTACACATTTGAGATAGGCCTCACCATGACCCAAGTGAACGCACCAGAATTCGTTCGTCACCCTAAGCTTATTGCTTGGGTGGAAGAGATTGCTAAATTAACAAAACCAGCAAAAATTGAATGGTGTGACGGTAGCGCAGAAGAATATCAACGTTATATCGACTTGATGATCGCTAACGGCACAATGCAAGCGCTGAATCAAGAAACTCATCCTGGTTCTTATCTTGCAAATTCTGATCCTTCTGACGTAGCACGTGTTGAAGATCGTACTTACATCTGTTCTGAAAACAAAGACGATGCTGGCGCGACCAACAACTGGGAAGCACCTGCTGTCATGCGCGAAAAATTGAACGGTTTATTTGACGGTTCAATGGCAGGTCGTACACTTTATGTGGTTCCATTCTCAATGGGTCCATTGGGTTCTCATATCGCTCATATCGGTATCGAGTTAACTGACTCTCCTTACGTTGCAGTAAGCATGTCTAAAATGGCTCGTATGGGTAAAGCTGTTTATGACGTTCTTGGTACTGACGGTGAATACGTTCCTTGCGTACACACTGTAGGTGCTCCGCTTGCGAACGGCGAAAAAGATGTTGCATGGCCTTGCAACAAAGAAAAATACATTGTGCATTACCCAGAAACTCGTGAGATCTGGTCTTATGGTTCTGGTTATGGCGGTAACGCATTGTTGGGTAAAAAATGCCTGGCATTACGTATTGCATCATTTATGGGTCGTCAACAAGGCTGGTTAGCTGAACACATGCTGATCCTTGGCGTGACCAATCCACAAGGCGAAAAACACTACATCGCAGCTGCATTCCCATCTGCATGTGGTAAAACAAACTTCGCTATGTTGATTCCACCAGCTGGCTATGAAGGCTGGAAGATTGAAACTGTAGGTGACGATATTGCCTGGATCAAACCAGGTGAAGACGGTCGCTTATATGCAATCAACCCTGAAGCTGGCTTCTTCGGTGTAGCGCCTGGTACCAATACCAAAACCAACCCGAACTGTATGGCAACCATGCACAAAGACGTGATTTATACCAACGTTGCTGTGACTGACAACGGTGAAGTTTGGTGGGAAGGTCTGACTAAAGAAGCGCCTGCTAACTTGACTAACTGGAAAGGTCAACCACACACTGGCGAAGAAAAAGCAGCGCATCCAAATGCTCGTTTCACAGTTGCAGCTGGTCAATGCCCTTCTATTGACGCTGACTGGGAAAATCCAGCTGGCGTGCCAATTTCTGCGTTCATCTTCGGTGGTCGCCGTGCAGACACTGTGCCTCTAATTTCAGAAGCATTTGACTGGGTTGACGGTGTTTACAAAGCTGCAACGATGGGCTCTGAAACAACTGCTGCTGCTGTTGGTCAACAAGGTGTTGTTCGTCGTGACCCGTTCGCGATGCTGCCATTCGCTGGCTACAACATGGCGGATTACTTCACGCACTGGTTAGAAATGGGCGAGCAAGTGGGCGCGAAAGCTGCCGCTGCTGGCAACAAACTTCCAGGTATCTACAACGTGAACTGGTTCCGTCGTGATGCTGAAGGCAACTTCGTATGGCCTGGTTTCGGTCAAAACATGCGTGTTCTTGAGTGGATCATTGACCGTTGTGAAGGTCGTGCTGAGGCTGTTGAAACACCAATTGGCCTAGTTCCTACTTATGAACAGTTGAACTGGACTGGTTCTGACTTCACTAAAGAACAATTTGACCTAGTAACTTCTCAAGATAAAGATCAATGGATCAAAGAACTTGAAAGCCATACTGAATTGTTCGACAAGCTAGGTGAGCGTTTACCGGAAGCGTTAAAAACTCGTCAAGCAGAACTTATTGCTGCGGTTAAATCTGCTTAATTGCTGATTTAATTTAAAAAAGGTCGCGTAAGCGGCCTTTTTTATTGGCTGTTTAAACAATTGATCACAATTGACCAGAGCAGCTGCTTAAGCAAAATATGGCATACTTAAACCAAGACTTCAGGAACTATAAATATGAAAAGAACAACAGTAATTTTGGCTGTGGCTGCAAGCAGTTTTGTACTGAGTGCATGTCAGACCACACCCCATCAATTCAATGGACAAAGTGGTTATGAAATTCTGGAACGTTCAGGCAATACAGCAACCCTGAGCTACACCCTCTCAGGACGACCAAGCCAGGATGAAAATCGCTTGCAAGCCGCTTGCAGACACGTGTTAGGAAATTCCAAAACTTACAACATCCAGATTTTAAGCACCAATGAAATTTCCAATCCAACTGCGGAACAGGAAAACTATGGCCGCCAACTGGGTAATAGCCGCACGCAAATCAGCTTGAGCAATACGCCTGATTTACATAATAGCGAGAACCCGGGTGCACGCGAAGCTTTAGAAGCCCGCCCTACGACCATGCGGGTTATTCGTTATACCTGTTCTTAATATCTGATACTTAGTTACTTAATCAGAGTAAGACAATCAAAAAGGGCCTAGTGCCCTTTTTAATTTTTTAAATTTAACGTGTTTTATAGAAACTGACATTACGAAATTCGGGCGATTCATCCAAATCCGGCCAGGTCGTCGCACTACGCTCATCCAGTTTTTCATATTGAGGATGACTAAAGTTTTTTACCCGACTGTCTGCAACCCACACCTCAGGTGCAAATTTTAAAAACTCATCCAGGAAGAAACGGTTACATTGATCATAGAGCACATCTGCGGCTAATAAAATATCCACCTTCTCTGCCTTATATAGGTCATCCAGATATTCAAGCTCGACATCATTTAGCTCTGCATTGGCACGACAGGCATCTAGACTAACTTGATCGATATCACAGCAGATCACACGTTTTGCACCTGCCATTTTCGCCGCAATGGCAACTACGCCCGATCCCGCCCCAAAATCCAAAACTACTTTGTCTTTAACATGATGCGGCTCTGCCAATAGCCACTGCGCCATCGCCAAGCCTGAGGCCCAGCAAAAGATCCAGTATGGTGTATCATTCCAAATGCGACGAATCACCTCATCATCCAGCTTATCTGTTGGGAATACTGGCGGAATCAGCCACAGGGAAATGGGTGTATCCGGCAATTGCTGTGCATGTAGCTCACAGTGTGGAATCACATCATGCAAGGCTTTTAGTAGATGTTCTGGGGCTTGAGGGAGTCGGAAGGTGCAGCTCATTAGATTTCTTTTAATTAGTATTAATGTCTTTGAAGAATCTCCCCTAGCCCCTCTTTAAAAAAGAGGAGGGAAACTCCATCCAAAAATAGTGATCAGAGTTCCCTCCTTTGAAAAAGGAGGGTTAGGGAGGATTTGATTAACCTAAAGCTTTTTCAGCAGCTTCAACCGTTTGACGGATTAAAGTGGTAATCGTCATTGGACCTACACCACCCGGAACTGGTGTGTAAGCAGAAGCAATTTCTTCAATGCCAACAAGTTGGATATCACCAACACCACCGCCATCACGTGGATGGAAACCAGCATCAACAACCACTGCACCTTGTTTGATCCAGTCTTTTTGAATTAATTCTGCTTTACCTACCGCACCGACAATGATATCTGCTTGCTTAACAAAGCTTGCAAGATCTTGAGTACGTGAATGGCAAATGGTTACGGTTGCATTCGCTTCTAGCAGCATCGCAGCCATTGGTTTACCCAAAATTGCAGAACGACCTACAACTACCGCATGTTTACCAGCGATTTCAATGTTGTTCTCTTTCAGGATAGTCATAATACCCGCAGGCGTCGCTGAACCATAGGCTGCCTCACCCATTGCCATACGACCATAGCCCAGGCAAGTGACACCATCTACGTCTTTTTCAAGCGAGATTGCATCGAAACAGGCACGCTCATCAATTTGCGCAGGAACCGGGTGCTGAAGCAGAATACCGTGCACATCAGGATTTGCATTTAATTTTTCAATTTCAGCCAATAATTCTTCAGTTGTGGTTTCTTTAGGAAGTTCCACTTTGAGTGAATCCATACCAACACGGCGGCAGGCATTGCCTTTCATGCGAACATAAGTTGCAGATGCACCATCGTCACCTACCAAAATCGTCGCAAGAATTGGAGTACGACCTGATTTTGCTTTCAGCGCTTCTACGCGAGTAAACAAGTCAGCTTCAATTTGCTTCGCCAATGCACGACCGTCTAGAACTAATGCCACGGCACTTCTCCCAAGTGTTGATATGAATCAATTTTGCACATTCTACATGAATAATTTAAATATTTTCCGCCAGATGATGTTTTTATGCGCATACAGATGAATACACTATTGTTTTTTTTTCTGAGCTTGCTAATATACGCATCAACAAGACGCGGCGGGGTGGCAGAGTGGTCATGCAGCGGACTGCAACTCCGTGGACGCCGGTTCGATTCCGACCTCCGCCTCCATCTTGTTAAAGCCCGAGTGGTGAAATCGGTAGACACAGGGGATTTAAAATCCCCCGCCCACAAAGCGTGCCAGTTCGAGTCTGGCCTCGGGCACCATTCTTCTACTATAGAAAGATGGTGCAAATAAAGAACCCAGCGAAAGCTGGTTTTTTTATGTCTGTAATTTAGTTAGTCAAAAAATAAGTAAATTAAATTCCCATTTAAAGTGTCATCATTAATCAGGCCCTCCTGCTCTGCTTTCTCAATATCATCCAGCAGAACGTAAATATCCTTGCAAATCCTGTTCCAGTTTCTGCTGAAAATGAATCGGCTCAATAATTTTCACATAGGGCAACCAGTAACGCACCAAAGGCAACAACTGCATTTCGTGACGAATCTGGCAACTGATCACTAACTCTCCAGTCTCGGCTTCCTGCTCGATCTGCTGTTCTGGAAATAAACGGCGCTCTTTAAAAAAGACCGTGACTTCAGGTTGTACCCTGATTAAGACTTGCTGCTTTTGCTGCCCAAACCAGATGCTGTCTTCATCTGCCAGCATTTTCAGTATTTCAGGATCATGCGCAAAGCTCTCCGCCTTAGAAACCAGCTTGAGCTGTTGCACCTGACTTAAGCGATAAGTGCGCAACTTGTCCTGATCTACGCCCACCAGATACCAGATACCATGATGGTGAATCAAGCGATAAGGCTTAATGATTCGCAATTGATCTGAATATTGCAACTCAACCTGCTGACGTTTATAGATTGCGCTTGCAAGCAACTTGAAATGTTCGGCAAACTGTTTGGCATCTTCAAAATAATAGCCTTTTGCCGAAAATACCTGATTTGCCCGCTCATCCAGCAGTTCACGCATAAAAGACATATCCAACGCCGGATACAACTCACTGATCCCCGAAAGCTGGGCAAAAGTCTGGATATCCTGCAATTTAAACCGCCCTAAATAAGAGGGTTCCAGATAATATCGTTTCTGTTCATCTTGAAGTAAGGGTAAGTAAGAGCCTAGACGATCAAAATCACGCTCAATGGTGCGGGTGCTGACCTGAAATTCTGCAGCTAGCTCTGCAGCCCGGAGTTGATATCCGACGTTTAATTTGGTCAAAATTCTGGCTAAACGCTCTGCAAGACGCTCATGTGTTGAAGCTGGGCGCTTCATAAATCCCCACTTAATACATTCTCATGTACTTATTTATCGCTAGATGTTGAATGATTATACTGAATGCCGATCAATGAATAATATTAGGACAAAGTCTAAGATATTTTTTTGCATCAGATCTTGACCCTTTATTCACCCTAAACATACAAGATCTTATTTGGATTTTCTGGATGCTTTCTTGCTTGAATGACGATTTTGTATTGTTAATCTTTCTATATAACGCTCCAGATGCAGCATCGCCCGATACATTTTATGTAACTCTACCCAGCTGATGGTTCCGCGAATAATCATTTTATGAATACGTCGTAATGCTCTTAAACTATGTTTTGAACTATATGCTGTTGAAATAATTTTCATCTTATTTTCCCTCTCACATTCATGTGAATGTTTAACCATTTGGTCGGAATTATCTATACATGCAATTTACGTGTCATAATTGACAGGTTGTGTCGAACGGTTAACATTTTTTAATTTTTATTCAAGATTTTATATATTTATTTGTAATAATATTTTACTTAAAATTAAAAAAAGCCAGTAAAATTACTGGCTTTTTTTGAATCACTTATCTCGTATTAAATAATTTCAACTACAACTTTACCCACATGCTCTCCAGTATCCATTGTGGCATGGGCATCCTGAATCTGATCGAACTTAAACGTTTTATAGATCATCGGGAGACATTCGCCTTTTGCCCACAATGGTGCAATCTGCTCTTTCAGGCCTTGTGCAATTTCCGCTTTTTCAGCCGTGCTGCGTGCACGCATGGTCGAACCGGTAATGGTCAGACGTTTCATCATGATTTGACCCAGTTTGACTTCTTTGGCCTTGGCACCACCCAAGAAAGCGATATAGACCAGACGTCCATCACGGCGCAACAAATTCAAATTACGCTCTAAATATGGTGCACCGACCATATCTAAAATGACATCGACACCACCATTGTCAGTGGCTTCATTAATAACTTGCTCAAAGTCCTGAGTTTTATAATTAATAGCCGTGGTTAAATCAGAAATAGCCGCAACTTTTTCATCTGAACCGACAGTTGCAAAAGTTTTGATTCCGAGTGATTTACACAACATTAAAGCAGTCGTACCAATCCCGCTCGTTCCACCATGTACCAGTACAGTTTCCCCTGCTTTGGCCTTACCCATCTGGAACACGTTCGCCCATACAGTAAAGAAAGTTTCAGGAATGGCCGCTGCCTGTACAAAACTTACGCCTTCAGGAATATTCAAGGTCTGGCTTTCAGGTATGACGCAATATTCAGCATAACCGCCACCATTGGTCAAACCACAGACTTGATCACCAACTTTAAACTGACTTACATCACTACCAATCGCAACCACCTCACCTGCCACTTCCAGGCCAGGAACTGGCGTTACCCCTTTCGGCATCGGATATAAGCCTTGACGCTGCAGAATATCTGGACGGTTAATACCAAAGGCATGAACTTTCACCAGAACTTCATCTGCTTTAGGTTCAGGTACAGTCACCGTTTCATAAGCGATTTTATCGACACCACCTGGTTCTGTAATAATGACTTGCTGCATGGTTTGTTGCGACATGATTTCTTTCCCTAATCTATGCATTTCATATATCTTGGACTTATTTGAACATAGTTAGCATGAGGAATGAAGCTACATCGGACTTATGTATAATCGGGGGACTATTCAGGAAATTGATAATAGGCCAACCATGACCCAAGTGATCGAATATAACGAAAACAATTACAGTGATTTTGAGTGGTTTGAAGGTTTTGCTGTGATTCGCTTTTATGCAGACTGGTGCAAGCCTTGTGTTCAGAATTTTCCGGTCTTTGCCGAACTGGCGACATACTATACTGAGGTAAATCCTGAGATTAAATTTGGCAAGATCAATGTAGATCAGTCTCCGATTTTGACCTTGCGCTATAATGCCTATGGTTTGCCTTCTACGCTTATTTTTAGAAATGGAGAAATTATTAAAAGGATTGCAGGCGTGAAAAGTTTAACTGAAATGAAAGCAATTCTGGCCTTAGTCCTCAATGATTCTTATGAATAATTATCCATCTAAAGCTAAATCTAACAAAAATATTTCTTTTAGCTCGCTATAAAAATACGGAGACTTTAATTAACTACGCCCTTTATATTCCTTTACCATTCGATCACTCACATCTTCCGGATAACACAGCGGCGCATATCCGCCTGCACGATTATAAGCACTAAGCTTACCACAACGACTACCATTACTTGCAGTATTGTAAGGACACGGACAATTTCCCGGATAATTCTCAATCGACTGCTGGATTATTTTTTGCTTGATTGCTTCAACGCTTTGGCTGCTCTGTTTGGCTTCAGCTCCAAAAGCCACACACAAGCCAGCCAGCAATATTAATTTTTTCATATATTCCCCAAATCTAGGGAGTATTGTATTAATTGACTAGTAAATTGAAAGATCACATTTTGACTAATCGAATGATTTTCATGCAATCAAAATTTAGGCAATAAAAAACCCGCTTTTCAGCGGGTTTTTTTAAATCAGCCCAGTCTTATAGACGAACCAATTCCACAATCTTCTCAGCAAGCTCTTCAACTGCTTCAGCAGTTAAAGTCGTGTCTGTACCTGCAGCATCGGTAATTACAACCACACCAGTTTCACGAACCAGTGCAACCTGCTCCGCATTCAAACCTGCTTTAGCAATAGCAACGATCCCTTGCTGAATCAGCAAGCTTTCTAGCGCCTGAGCATTTTCCAAAGCTTTAGCAGTTACAGTCACCGCAGCAGGTTTTTGACCCAAACGTGCCGCACGTGCTTCTGCAGTGACAGGCTCATCGTGTGCAGACCATTCAACTGATTCTTCCACCATACCCGCACCAATCGTCACGTTATTCAAACGATCGATGAAGATAAACGAACCGGTGAAACGGCTGTCTTGATAACGGTCAAAGACCACTGGTGCATCAAATTCAACAGTCACATTGGCAATAGCATTTAGCTCAAGCTTATCCACCTGAACTTTTTCCAATGTGTTAACGTTGGTACGGTAATGAATTGCCGTTACTTTTGCCGGAACAGTTTGCGTACCAATCTTAATGTTGTACAGCTTACCCAGTACAAGTGGTTGATCAGCCATCCACACTACAGTCGCTTGAACTGAACGTGAAATATTTGGAACCGCTTGATCAGCACGAATTAACACGTTACCACGTGAAATATCAATTTCATCGTTAAGCGTTAAAGTCACTGCCTGACCTGCAACTGCATGCTCAAGGTTGCCATCAAAAGTGACAATTTCTTTAACAGTCGATGATTTACCAGAAGGTAATGCTGTTACGGTATCGCCAACATTGATATCGCCAAGTGCGATCGTACCGCAGAAACCACGGAAGTCGAGGTTTGGACGGTTCACGTATTGCACAGGGAAACGGAAATCCTGCTTCGCTGAACTACGGTTAATTTCCACCGATTCAAGTGTACCCATCAGCGTTTCACCAGTGTACCATGGCGTATTGGCTGACTTGTTCACCACGTTATCGCCATTCAATGCAGAAATAGGCGTAAAGATGATATTGCTTGGTTTACGATCGCCCAATTGTGCAACGAATGCCGCATATTCAGCCTGGATTTCATTGAAACGTGTTTCAGAGAATTCCACCAAGTCCATCTTGTTGATCGCAACAATGATGTTCTTGATCCCGAGCAAACTCGCAATAAAGGTATGACGACGTGTCTGGGTTTGCACGCCATAACGTGCATCAATCAAAATGATTGCAAGGTCACACGTCGATGCACCTGTCGCCATGTTACGAGTGTACTGTTCGTGTCCCGGCGTGTCCGCGATGATGAACTTACGCTTTTCTGTCGAAAAATAACGATAGGCCACATCAATGGTAATACCTTGCTCACGCTCTGCTTGCAAACCATCGACCAGAAGTGCCAAATCAGGTGCATCACCTGTCGTACCGACTTTCTTCGAGTCACGGGTCACGGCCTGTAATTGATCTTCATAAATCAATTTTGAATCATACAGCAGACGACCGATTAACGTCGATTTACCATCGTCCACGTTACCGCAAGTCAGGAAACGCAACAGGTCTTTATTTTCATGTTGTTTCAGATAGCCCAAGATATCTTGGCTGATTAAATCAGATTGATGAGACATCGCTCAAAGCTCCACATATTCTTTAGAAATCGGTTTTTGAATCCCCCTGTACCCCCCTTTATAAAGGGGGAAATCTCCTCTCTTTTTAAAAAGAGGTCGGGAGAGATTCTAGAAGTAGCCTTCCTGCTTCTTCTTCTCCATCGAGCCTGCTTCATCATGGTCAATCATACGACCTTGACGCTCAGAACTGGTTGCCAGTAACATTTCCTGAATAATTTCCGGCAAGGTATTGGCTGTAGATTCCACAGCACCTGTTAATGGATAACAACCCAACGTACGGAAACGTACCGATTTCATTTGTGGAACTTCACCTTCTTTTAAAGGCATACGTTCATCATCAACCATAATAAGTGTGCCACTACGTTCAACCACAGGACGTTCTGCAGCCAAATAAAGTGGTACTAATGGAATACTTTCCAAATAGATGTATTGCCAGATATCCAGCTCAGTCCAGTTAGATAACGGGAATACACGAATACTTTCGCCCTTGTTCACTTTACCGTTGTAAAGATTCCAAAGTTCTGGACGCTGGTTTTTCGGATCCCAACGATGTTTCGAATCACGGAATGAATAAACACGTTCTTTCGCACGTGATTTTTCTTCATCACGGCGCGCACCACCAAAAGCAGCATCAAAACCGTATTTATCCAGAGCCTGTTTTAAGCCCTGAGTTTTCATGATGTCGGTATATTTAGAACTACCGTGGTCGAACGGGTTAATACCTGCCTCAACCCCTTCTTTATTCTGATGCACGATCAAATCGAAACCATGGGTTTTCGCCATGTTGTCCCGGAAAGTGATCATGTCTTTAAACTTCCAGCCTGTATCGACATGTAATAATGGAAATGGAAGTTTTGCTGGGTAGAACGCTTTTAGCGCAAGATGCAGCATGACCGCTGAATCTTTACCAATCGAATACAGCATGACCGGATTTTCAAACTCGGCAGCAACTTCGCGGATGATATGAATACTCTCAGCTTCAAGCTGTTTGAGATGAGTAAGTCTTTCCTCATTTAACGACATGGACAACACCAGCTTAGAAAAACGTGTACTTATGACACTTTTGAAAATTTATATTCATTATAGTGATTTACTTATCCTATCCATTGCTTGTTTTATGATATTGATATATCAAAAGCTCATATAAAAATTCATCAATAATGAATATCAGTTTTTATGAATCAATAATTTGCCCAATTCAAGCGAGGATATTGTGTGGTATAGCTATATATTACCCTGTCGCTAAGCCAATAAAATCCTAGGAAAATAATCTAAAGTAGTGGTTCTCAAATAGTTAAAAAATTACTAGAGTAAGACCCAATTCTCCCTATTGATATACTTCGTTTATGCCCTATAGCGCTTTTGATCTTGCCACTGTAAAAACCCGTCTGGAACAGGCCCAGCTTGCTAGTTATATTTATCAGCACCAGCAAAATATTTTGGTCTTGCAAGAACCTTTCAGTGATGATGGCAAGCCTTTAAATATCTATCTGCAACACGAGCTGACCGCGGATCAAATCGGATTACAGTTTGGTCTACGTTTGCAAGAAGGTCATTGGGAATTTCTAATCGGCGTTACTTATAGCAACCAGAACGCAGCTTACGAAATCGGTGCTGGCAACCTCAAAGGTGATCAAAAAGCCTTTAACTTATTATATGCCTTTTATAATTATCCTAAAGCGTTCTATCTGGTGGCATTACCTTTGACAACCAACAGTCAGATTTTGGAGCAAACCTTGCAACAGCAGCTCTTCAAGCAGCCTAATCTCGACTTCCTGAATACTGCAGTCAAGGTCAATCCTATGGGTGAACAGGTCAAATGGATGCAACACTATATTCTGCAACAGACTTTAGATATGAAAGTCCGGATTCAGACTGCCCTGCTTTAGACTTGAATAGAAAAATTTAGAGATACTCAGGTCGATGTATCTCTATACTTTCTCAGGCAAGCATACACAGAATACCATGCTATTCAGAATTCCCATTGCCACTATGGCATCACTTGCTCAAACATCCAGTTAGCTTCTTATAGTTTATTATTAATTTTAATAGTTCAATAATTATTAAATAATCAACATATTCAATCCTTGTTTATCGGGTTTTTTGTTATTTTTTTGCATACAAAATCAGTAATTACTGTTATCGTTATATCAATAAAAACTTTCAGACACTTTTCCTAAAAACATAATTATAGAGATAAAGAAATGTGGGAACTGTTTACGCATCCATCAAATATCGTATTTAGTATTAGCCTGAGCCTAATGCTGATGTTTGCTGCACTAGAATGTATTCTATTACTGCTCGGCGGCGGCTCTCAGCATATCTTCGAACAGTTTTTACCTGAAGATCCCCTGCAACCAGAAATAAGCCCGGATCAGTCTCCGGGTGTTTTCAGCAAAGTATTTGACTGGTTATATCTGGGGCGTCTGCCTTTATTTATCTGGCTAATCATTTTTCTGACCAGTTATGGGTTAAGCGGTTTATTGATTCAGGGCATATTTGAGCGCCTGACCAGCCAGCTGTTTAATGTTTGGCTGATTTCTCCGGCCTGCCTGTTTCTGTGTATGCCTGTGGTGCGCTTTCTTGCCATGGCCGCCAGTAAGCTCCTGCCCCAAGATGAAACTTCCGCGATTTACAGTGATGAACTCATCGGACGTACCGCGACCATTATTCTGGGAGATGCCAAAGTGAATTCTCCCGCACAAGCCAAGGTCCGGGATCAACATGGCCAGACTCATTATGTTCTGGTTGAACCAGAAAACAATCAAATTCTAAATCAAGGTCAGAATGTAGTTCTAACCCACAAAACCAAGAACGGCTTTCAAGCCATTGCACTTTAATTTTATTTAGCTAGCACTCAATTGAGACTTTATAACAATGTTAACATTTGATTTATATAATATTTTAATTATTGCGGGAATTATTTTTGTAGCACTGGTGACCTTCGGTCTCATCATTGCACGTTTATACCGTCGTTCAAGCAAGGAAATTTCCTTTGTACGTACCGGTTGGGGTGGAGAAAAAGTGATTTTAGGTGGGGGCGCAATCGTGCTCCCTGTCTTGCATGAAATCATTCCAGTAAATATGAATACCCTACGTCTTGAAGTCCGCCGTGCTGATGATCAGGCACTGATTACCCGTGACCGTATGCGAGTCGATGTCATGGCCGAATTCTATGTCCGAGTCAAACCTACCGCAGATTCAATTGCCACCGCAGCACAAACCCTTGGTCAAAAAACCATGTCACCGAATGAACTAAAAAATCTGGTGGAAGGTAAGTTCGTTGATTCACTGCGCGCAGTGGCTGCAGAAATGGCCATGGAAGAACTGCATGAAAAACGCGTCGATTTCGTACAAAAAGTACAGCAAGTCGTTTCGGAAGATTTACATAAAAATGGTCTGGAGCTTGAAACGGTTTCCCTAACCGGACTGGATCAGACCGGATTTAAATACTTCAACCCGCAAAATGCATTTGATGCTGAAGGTCTGACCAAGCTCACTGAAACCATTGAAGATCGTCGCCGCAAGCGTAACCACATTGAACAGGATACCGATCTGGCGATCAAAACCAAAAATCTGGAAGCTGAACAGGCGCGCCTGCAAATTATTCGTGAAGAAGAATATGCCAAGCTGCAACAAGAACGTGAAATTGCCATTCGCCGTGCTGAACAGCTGGCTGAAATTGCCGCTCAGGAAGCCGGCAAAAAACGTGAAGCAGAAGAAGCACAAATTGCCGCTGAACGAGAAGTCGAACTCAAGCGTATTTTGGCCGCCCGTGATGTCGAAAATGAAAATATTCAAAAGGCTCAGCTGATTCAAAAAGCACAGGTCGAGCAAAAGAAAACCATTGAACTGGCTGAACAGGACCGCGCCATTGCCATTGCGGAAAAATCACGTGCTGAATCTGAAGCTAAAGCCCAAGCCGATCAGGCACGTGCACAAGCGGTAAAAGCGGAAGAAGAAGTTATCACCGTACGTCAAATCCAGCAGGCAGAGCGTCAAAAGGCAGTTGAGCTGGTCGCAGCCAAAGAACATGCTGAAAAAGATGCAATTGCCATTACAGTTGCCGCTGAAGCTGGAAAACAAGCGGCAGCAGATGATGCAGAAGCAGTGCGGATTGCGGCTGAGGCGGAAGCAGAAAAAGTCCGCCTTAAAGCCAAGGGCGAAGCGGATGCGAAAATTCTACTGGCTCAGGCAATGGAGAAACAGTATCAGGTGGATGCTGAAGGTACACGTGCGGTCAATGAAGCCAATAACGTCCTGTCACCTGAACAGGTCGAAATGCAGATTCGTCTGGCCATGCTGAAATACTTGCCTGAAATTATCAGAGAAAGTGTCAAGCCAATGGAGAATATTGATGATATCAAGATTCTCCAGGTGAATGGCCTACATGGCGGTCATGCCGGTGCCTGTCAGGCAGATGCCCATCATGAAGGTAGCAATGTTGCCCTGTCAGATCAGGTGGTGAATAGCGCCCTGCGCTATCGTAGCCAGGCACCGCTCATTGACAGCCTGATGAGTGAGCTTGGTATTCAGGGTGGAGATATCAACGGCATGACTCAGAGCCTTAAAGCTAAAACTTAAAAATAGAATGAGATATAAAAAAGCTCCCATTTGGGAGCTTTTTTATTGAAGGTCTAATGTGAATATCAAACTAAACCTTTATCTTTTAACACTTGCAGCATGGTCGAACCAAGTTCAGCAGGACTACGCGTATACGCCATACCCGCACGTTCAAAGGCAGCAAATTTTTCTTCAGCTGTGCCCTTACCACCTGAAATAATCGCACCTGCGTGACCCATACGTTTGCCTTTAGGTGCAGTTACACCCGCAATATAACCAACAACTGGCTTAGTCACATTCGATTGAATATATTCAGCTGCTTCTTCTTCAGCTGTACCACCAATCTCACCAATCATGATAATGGCTTCAGTTTGCGGATCTTCCTGGAACAATTTCAAGCAATCAATCTGGTTCATGCCCGGAATTGGGTCTCCACCAATACCGATACAAGTCGACTGACCTAAACCGAGTTTTGTGGTTTGCGCCACAGCCTCATAAGTCAGTGTGCCTGAACGCGAAATAATCCCGATTTTACCCGGCTGATGAATATGCCCCGGCATGATCCCGATCTTACATTCACCCGGCGTAATAATACCCGGACAGTTTGGTCCGATCAGACGTGTGCCATTACCATTGGTTTCCAGATAACGCTTGGCTTTGAGCATATCGATGGTCGGTACACCTTCAGTAATCACCACAATTAACTCAATGCCAGAATCAACCGCTTCAACAATAGAATCCAGTACAAAGGGTGCCGGAACATAAATCACCGAAGCATCTGCACCCGTTTCTTTCACCGCTTCACGCATGGTATTAAATACAGGCAATTCTAGATGGGTTTGACCACCTTTACCTGGGGTTACACCACCGACAACTTTGGTACCATAGGCCAGAGCCTGTTCAGAATGGAATGTACCGTTTTTACCTGTAAAGCCCTGTACCAATACTTTAGTGTCTTTATTAACTAATACGCTCATGATCAATACCCCTTTAAGCTTTTACAGCAGCAACGATTTTTTCTGCAGCGTCAGCAAGACCATGTGCAGAAATCAATTTCAAACCTGATTCATCCAGTAATTTTGCACCCAGTTCCGCATTGTTGCCTTCGAGGCGAACAACCACAGGAACGGTCACATTTACTTCCTGAACCGCTGCAATAATTGCTTCAGCAATCATGTCACAACGCACAATTCCACCAAAAATATTAATCAATACACCCTGCACAGAAATATCTGCCAAGATAATTTTAAAGGCTTCAATCACGCGCTCTTTGGTCGCACCACCACCAACATCCAGGAAGTTGGCTGGTTGACCGCCATAAAGCTTAATAATATCCATGGTTGCCATGGCAAGACCGGCACCATTGACCATACAACCAATGTTACCTTCCAACGCTACATAGTTCAGATCAAACTCAGACGCTTTTAGCTCACGTTCATTTTCCTGAGACTTATCACGTAATGCGGCCACTTCAGGCAAACGGTACAGCGCATTCGAATCAATTCCGATTTTGGCATCGACACACAGAATGTCGCCATTTTCACGCACAGACAGCGGATTGATTTCAAAAAGAGCAAAATCATTGTCTACAAATGCCTGATAAGCAGCCGTCATGACTTTAACAAACTGATTAATTTGTCCATCTTTGAGTTTAAGTGCAAAAGCAACTTCACGCGCCTGAAATGGCACTAGACCAACTAAAGGATCAACTTCAACTTTAATGATTTTTTCAGGAGTTTCTTCGGCCACTTTCTCAATTTCAACACCACCCTCAGTCGATGCCATAAAAGTGATGCGGCGAGTCGAGCGATCCACCACAGCGCCCAAGTACAGCTCGCGCTCAACCGGATAAACATCCTCAGAGACTAAAATGCTATTGACCGGCTGACCATTGGCATCAGTCTGGTAAGTCACCAAGCGTGAACCAATAATCTGGTTGGCATATTCAGCAGCCTCGGCAGCCGATTTTACCACTTTTACCCCACCAGCCTTACCCCGGCCACCCGCATGCACCTGCGCTTTTAATACTGCAAACTTTCCACCCAACTGCTCGAAAGCATGTACCGTTTCATCGGCATTGGTGGCAAGTATCCCTTCCTGTACAGGCATACCATATTTTTTTAATAGCGCTTTTGCTTGATACTCATGTAAATTCATTGAATAACCTTTTATTACTTCTTTGCCTTGTTATAACCCACTAGCACCCAGACGTCCGTCAAAGCAGTACCAGCATTTCTTAAAATCGTTATCTTTATTTTTAGATGATTGTTCCAATAAAAACAACCATGAAATGTAAAAAGAGCGACCTAAGTCGCTCTTTTTTCGAATTACTTACGCTTACGTTGGATCGCGTGAATCGCACGCCCATCAACTGCAAGTGCAGCTTCATGTACCACTTCAGAGAAGGTCGGGTGACCGAAAGTCATCAACTGAAGATCTTCAACTGAAGAAACAAACTCAAGCGCAATCATGCCTTGGTGTGCGATATCAGATGCATTAGGACCCACAACGTGCATACCTAAAAGACGGTCTGTTTTCGCATCAGCAACGAATTTCACAAAACCAGCCGTATCACCAGCTGCCAATGCACGACCATTCACCGCAAACGGGAATTGGCCTGCTTTCACTTCATGGCCTTTTTCTTTGGCTTGCTCTTCAGTTAAGCCCACCCAAGCTGCTTCTGGATGGGTATAGATTATGCTGATGATGGTGTCATAGTTCACTTGAGCAGCATGACCGTGGATACGCTCCACTGCCATTACACCCTCTTCCATTGCCTTATGTGCAAGCATTGGACCGCGTACCAAGTCACCAATCGCATAAACACCTTCAACAGAAGTTGCACACCAATCGTTTACTTCAACTAAGCCACGTTCAGTCAGTTTAATACCGCAATCATCTGCCAATAAACCTTCAGCATAAGCACGACGACCTACACAAACGATCAATTTATCGAAAGTTTGTTCTTTGTCTTCACCGCCTTGGGTATATTTAACAGTCACTTCACGACCATTAACATCAGTACCTGAAACTTTGGCACCGAAACGAATATCTAAACCCTGTTTTTTCAAGATTTTTTGATATTCTTTCGCCAATGCTTTGTCCGCCATTGGCAAGAATGTATCCAGTGCTTCAAACACAACCACTTCTGCACCTAGACGACGCCATACTGAACCTAACTCTAAACCGATAACACCTGCACCAATGACACCAAGACGTTTAGGAACTTCTGGGAATTTCAATGCACCAGTCGAATCAACAATCAAGTCTTCATCAACAGGAGCTACTGGAATATTGACAGGTACAGAACCAGTCGCAAGAATCACATATTTAGGCTCTAAAACCTGTACATCACCTTCAAACGGTGTGAATTCTACTTTTTTACCTGCAAGTAATTTACCAGTACCTTGTAACCACTCGATACCATTACCTTTCAGTAATTGAGCAACACCACCCGTCAATTGATCTACAACTTTGTCTTTATGTGCCAACAAAGTGTCTAGATCAAATTTAACTTCACCTGTGGTGATACCATGTTCAGCAAGTTCGTGAACGGTTGCTTCATAGCGTTGGGAAGAGTCAAGCAGTGCTTTAGATGGGATACAGCCCACATTTAGACAGGTACCACCCAAAGATGGCTTACCTTTGTGAATACGTTTTTCGATACACGCAACTTTAAAGCCAAGTTGAGCCGCACGAATTGCCGCTTCATAACCACCTGGGCCACCGCCAATAACAACAAGATCAAATTGTTGAGACATTTTTATCTCCAAAAATGGGCTTAGAGGATCGCTCCGAGCCCACTGATTTATTCTTTAGAATTAAAGGTCAAGGATGAGTTTAGCTGGCTCTTCTAACAATTCTTTGATTGTTACAAGGAAACCTACAGCTTCTTTACCATCGATTAAACGGTGGTCATAAGAAAGCGCCAAGTACATCATTGGCAAGATTTCTACTTGACCATTTACCGCCATAGGACGCTCTTGGATTTTGTGCATGCCCAAAATAGCAGTTTGTGGCGTGTTTAGAATTGGTGTAGATAACAATGAACCGAAAGTACCACCGTTAGTAATAGTGAATGTACCGCCAGTCATATCTTCAATACCAAGCTTACCGTCACGTGCTTTATAAGCATAGTCACGAATACCGTTTTCTACTTCAGCATAGTTCATACGGTCTGTATCACGTAATACAGGAACCACTAAACCACGGTCAGAAGAAACCGCAACACCGATGTCGTAGTAACCGTGATACACGATGTCTTCGCCATCAATAGAAGCGTTTACTGCTGGGTAACGTTTCAATGCTTCAGTTGCAGCTTTCACGAAGAAAGACATAAAGCCTAAACGTGCACCATGACGTTTTTCAAATGCGTCTTTGTATTGTGCACGCATTTCCATGATTGGCTTCATGTTCACTTCGTTGAACGTAGTCAACATTGCAGTTTCTTGAGTTGCTGCAAGTAAACGTTCAGCAACACGCTTACGAAGACGAGTCATAGGAACACGTTTTTCGATACGCTCGCCCACTGCAACGCTTAATGGTTGCGCTGCAGGTGCTGCCGGTTTCGCCTGATGATTTGCCACATCTTCTTTCGTGATGCGACCGCCACGGCCTGTACCTGCAACATCAGCAGCTGCAACACCAGATTCAGTCAATGCTTTACGCACTGCTGGAGCCTGGTCCTGTACTTGTTGACGTTCAACGATCGGTGCATTACCCGCTTCAGTTTGCGCAGCAGCTTGTTCAACTTTTTCTTCAGACTGAACTGCTTGAGTTTGCGTAGCGCCAGAAACAGCACCTTCTTCAAACTGTGCAATGACTTCAGCTGAAAGAACAGTATCACCTTCACCTTTAATGATAGATGCAAGTGTACCGTCTGCAGGAGCAACAACTTCTAAAACAACTTTATCAGTCTCAATATCGCAGATCACTTCATCACGTGACACTGCTTCACCTGGTTGTTTGTGCCAAGTTGCGATCGTACCGTCCGCAACTGACTCTGGGAATACCGGTGCTTTAATTTCGGTTGCCATTACTTAGAATCTCCTGGATTATTCAGCGTCGATCGCAAGCGCGTCGTTGATGAGCTGAGCTTGTTGTTTTGCATGCAAATATGGTGAACCACATGCCGGTGCAGCAGAAGCTTCACGGCCTGCATAGCTAATACGTACTTGTTTACCCGCTTTCATCACGTCGTCATATAGACGCGGTGCGATGAACAACCAAGCGCCTTGGTTCTTCGGTTCTTCTTGCGCCCAAACAAGTTCTTTAACGTTTGGATATTGCGCAAGCACTTCTGCCAGGCGTTTTTCTGGGTATGGATATAATTGTTCAATACGTACAATTGCAGTGTTGTTCAATTCTTTTTCACGACGTTTTTCAACTAGGTCGTAATACACCTTACCACCACACAGAACCAGACGGGTTACATCTGACTTGTTGATGTTGTCTACTTCATCAATCACGGTTTGGAATGTACCGTTTGCAAGCTCTTCAAGGCTAGATACAGCAAGCTTGTGACGAAGTAAAGATTTCGGCGAAGTAACAATCAATGGCTTACGGATTGGACGAATCGCTTGACGACGTAATGCGTGGAAAATCTGCGCAGGCGTAGTCGGTGTGATGACTTGCATGTTGTCTTCAGCACATAGCTGCAAGAAACGTTCCAAACGTGCAGATGAATGTTCTGGACCTTGACCTTCAAAACCGTGTGGAAGAAGCATAGTTAAGCCACATACACGCTCCCATTTGGTTTCACCAGATGAGATGAACTGGTCAATGACAACCTGTGCACAGTTTGCGAAGTCACCGAATTGTGCTTCCCAGATGATCAAACTCTTAGGAAGAGTCGTCGCATAACCATATTCAAATGCCAATACAGCCATTTCTGACAACAAAGAGTCATAGATTGCAGTACGCGGCTGGTTTTCTTTCAGGTTACACAGTGGAAGATAAGTTGAACCATCTACCTGATTATGCAGTTTTGCATGACGGTGTGAGAAAGTACCACGACCCACGTCTTCACCCGTTAAACGAAGCAAGTAACCATCATCTAGTACAGTTGCATACGCCAGAGTTTCAGCAGCACCCCAGTTCAGAGGCATTTCACCCGTTTGCATTTTCAGACGGTCATCAATTACTTTTGCAACTTGACGCTGCATCACGAAGCCTTCAGGAAGCTCACGCATTTTCTTGCCAAGCTCTTTTAGACGTTCGATTGGGAAAGTTGTATCCCACTCGTCTGTGTACTCATGACCTAAGTAAGGAGTCCAATCCACAAACATTTTTTTGTTTGGTTCAAGTACCAGTGCATTGGCAACGTGATTACCCGCTTCCAGGTCTGCACGGTAGTTTTCAACCATCTGATCTGCACTTGCACGATCAAGAACACCCTGTTGCACCAGTTGATCCGCATAAAGCGTACGCGTAGTCGCTTTCTTGTTGATCACTTGATACATCATTGGTTGAGTTGCAGCTGGCTCATCCGCTTCGTTATGACCACGACGACGGTAGCAGAACATGTCAATCACAACGTCTTTACGGAACGTATGACGGAAATCATGTGCCAATTGTGAAATGAACACCACAGCTTCAGGATCATCACCATTGACATGGAAGATCGGTGCCTGAATCATTTTTGCGATGTCAGTACAGTATTCAGTAGAACGCGCGTCACGTGGATCAGATGTCGTGAAACCAACCTGGTTGTTAATCACAATGTGCACTGTACCACCCACGGTATAACCGCGAGTTTGTGACATCTGGAAAGTTTCCTGGTTGACGCCCTGACCTGCAAATGCAGCATCACCGTGTACGATTAATGGCAATACGTCATCGCCGCCAATGTCTTTACGACGTACTTGACGTGCACGTACCGAACCTTCAACCACAGGGCCAACGATTTCAAGGTGTGACGGGTTAAACGCCAATGCCAAGTGAACTTCGCCACCTGGAGTCATCACGTTTGAAGAGAAGCCTTGGTGATACTTAACGTCACCAGAACCTTTCTTGTGAATAGACTTACCTTCGAACTCACCAAACAGGTCAGCCGGGTTCTTACCCATGATGTTAACCAGAAGGTTCAGACGGCCGCGGTGAGGCATACCGATCACAACTTCTTTACAGCCTACAGAACCTGCACGCTGAATAATTTCGTTGACCATCGGGATGAATGCTTCACCACCTTCAACGCCGAAACGTTTGGCACCAACGAATTTATTACCAAGATATTTTTCTAGGCCTTCAGCCGCAGTTAAACGCTCAAGGACATGTTTCTTTTGATCAGCATTGAAGCCATATTGACCGCGTGCACTTTCTAGACGTTGTTGAATCCAACGTTTTTCTTTGGTGTCCACGATGTGCATGTATTCAGCACCGATTGAACCACAGTAAGTGGCTTCCATTGACTGAACCATTTCAGCCAAAGTCGCTTCTTCTTTACCGATCGCCAGGTTACCAGTATTGAATACTGTGTCTAAGTCAGACTGAGTCAAACCATGCGCAGCAAGATCTAGATCAGGCACAACTTCACGCTTCGCCAAACCTAATGGATCCAGTTTTGCTTTCTGGTGGCCACGGTTACGGTACGCAGCAATCAGCTGTAGCACGCCAATTTGACGACGTTCATGCTCTGAGCTGACTGTCGACTGAACAATAGGCTGAATACGGCTTGAATTGCGACCTAAAAGTAGGAATTGCTCACGTACATTACTGTGTGGTTGATCACCTTTTGGGAATTTATCGAAGTACGCTCTCCAGTCAGCACCCACTGAGTCTGGAGCAGTCAGATACTGCTCATAAAGTTCTTCAATATACGCTGCACTATCAGCGGAAAGTTCAGTGTCAAGACGCAGAGCGTCAGCAACTTCTTGCATTTGTGGACCCATTTCCTATTGCAAAAACATTTTCAGGATGCTTTTTAAGCAAAACCCAGGATTATTAGCATCAAATTGGTAATATGATACTAGTCCCCCATAAGGCATAAGCCATGAGGCGTTATCACCACACCAAGAAAATCTTGATATGTTTAATGAACAATAACGCCCCTCAGCGGCATCATCACTCATTGAATACCCGATCGAAACCGGGCAATTTTTTGCAAATCGACTTAGAAAAAAGCAAGCATTAACAAAGATTTTTTCTAAAGCGACTCGGGTCTACCTTTATATACCAGTCCCTGATTATGTAGTGTTTAAAAAATGTACCTGGCGTGGCATTTTTTAAACATAGTCATGGGCTAAATGCTAACATAATCTCAACTTTTCAATTGATTTTTTTGACACATACCTTCCATAAATTGGCTAAATACAGTTCAGATATTTTACTCTAATATATGGTGCTTTATCTCAAAAATAGATTCAATGTAGACTTAAGTCCTAAGCATTTCCGATAAATAAAAAGAGAGCAAACCTTTCAATCCACTCCCTCCTTAAATTTCCGTTACATAATAACATCGTTCTTGCTATTTTTCAGGTCAGTTTTACATCTAAAAATCATAAATACCCAAAATAATCACATGTTCTTCTTATATGGCGCTCAAAGCCCTTACCCTTTTCCTGACTGTTTCACTCAACTTTATACATTTTAAGTATAGTATCTTTATTTTTATCTTATGATTTTTTAATTTTTCCAATAGTTTGCATAAAAAAAGCACACCTGAAGGTGTGCTTTTTTCTAAACTGCGAAGAGCAGCCTATTAGCCTGCCATATCTAAAAGCATATTACGGATGTGACCGATTGCTTTTGTTGGGTTCAAGCCTTTAGGACATACAGATACACAGTTCATGATGCCTTTACAACGGAACAATGAGAACGGGTCGTCTAGACGAGCCAAACGCTCTTGTGTTCCAGTGTCACGCGAGTCAATGATGAAGCGGTAAGCGTTCAACAATGCTGAAGGACCCAAGAACTTGTCCGGGTTCCACCAGAATGACGGGCATGAAGTTGAACAGCATGCACATAGAATACATTCATATAGACCATCAAGATGCTCACGCTCTTCAGGAGACTGTAAACGTTCCTTAGGAGGTGCAGGCTGGTTGTTGATCAAGAATGGATGGATCTTGTTGTACTGATCATAGAACTGGTTCATGTCAACCACCAAGTCTTTCACTACAGGAAGACCAGGCAATGGACGAACAGTAATTTCATTTGGTAAATCGTTCAGGTTCCAAAGACACGCCAAACCGTTTTTACCATTGATGTTCACGCCATCAGAACCACAAATACCTTCACGACATGAACGACGGAACGTTAAAGTTTCGTCCTGTACTTTTAATGCGAGAAGTGCGTCAAGCAACATACGGTGCTTGTCAGTCAGTTCCAGCTTAAAAGTTTGCATGTACGGTGCTTTATCCTTGTCAGGATCGTAGCGGTAGATATGAAATGTACGAGTACCTCTACTCATCTGAATTCTCCTGATTAGAATGTACGTGGTTTAGGTGGAATCGCGTCAACCGACAATGGACGGTAACGAACTGGCTTATACTCTAGACGGTTGTCTGCAGAGAACCATAAAGTGTGCTTCATCCACTCATCATCACGACGACCATATGGGTATTCAGCATGGTCTGGAGACTCTTCAAAGTCTACAACCGTATGTGCACCACGGCATTCTTTACGAGCAGCAGCTGAAATAAGCGTTGCTTTCGCAACTTCATACAAGTTTTCAACTTCAAGTGCTTCAATACGTGCAGTGTTAAATACTTTAGATTTGTCTTTCAAGTGAATGTTGCGTACGCGCGGTTCAATTGCAAGAATCTGCTTCACACCTTCGTCCAGAAGCGCAGATGTACGGAATACACCAGCGTGATCTTGAACGATGTCACGGATTGCATCAGCAACGTCTTGAGCATTCTCACCTGTAGTTGATTCGTCAAGTTTACGAATACGTTCAACAGTTTCTTGAAGCACAGTTGTTGGAAGCGGCTCATATTCACCATCGTGCTGTTTAGTAACATATTCAATGATATGTTGACCAGCAGCCTTACCAAATACAACCAAGTCAAGCAATGAGTTCGTACCTAGACGGTTCGCACCGTGTACAGATACACATGAACATTCACCGATTGCATAGAAGCCTTTTACTGGCTTAGCAAAATCACGACCTTCGGCATTGGTAGAGTAAACGTCAGTGTCTTTGTTGTAGTTAGCAACAAGCGCTTCAGTTTCACGAGACTCAGGAACAACCACCTGACCATGAATATTCGTTGGAATACCACCCATTTGGTAATGGATTGTTGGTACTACAGGAATTGGCTCTTTAGTGATGTCAACGTTCGCGAATTTCTTGCCAATCTCGAATACAGATGGAAGACGTTTCATGATCGTATCCGCACCTAGGTGCGTCATATCAAGCAGGATGTAATCGCCTTTAGGACCACAACCACGACCTTCTTTGATCTCTTGATCCATAGAACGTGATACGAAGTCACGTGGCGCCAAGTCTTTCAAAGTTGGTGCATAACGTTCCATGAACGGTTCGCCGTCTTTGTTACGAAGGATTGCACCTTCACCACGACAACCTTCAGTCAACAATACGCCTGCGCCCGCAACACCCGTTGGGTGGAATTGCCAGAATTCCATATCTTGTAATGGAATACCTGCACGAGCAGCCATACCAAGACCGTCACCAGTGTTGATATAAGCATTTGTAGATGCACGGTACACACGACCAGCACCACCAGTAGCGAACAAAGTCGCTTTTGCTTGGAATACTGCAATTTTACCAGTTTCCTGATCAATTGCTGTAACACCAAGAACGTCGCCTTTTTCGTTACGGATCAGGTCAAGCGCAATCCATTCAACGAAGAATTGAGTGCCCATTTTCACGTTGCTTTGATAAAGCGTGTGAAGAAGTGCGTGACCGGTACGATCGGCAGCAGCGCATGCACGTGGCACAGCTTTTTCACCGTAGTTTGCTGAGTGACCACCGAATGGACGCTGGTAAATTGTACCGTCAGCATTACGGTCAAATGGCATACCTAGATGTTCAAGTTCATAAACCACTTGAGGCGCTTCACGAGTCATGAACTCGATTGCGTCTTGGTCACCTAACCAGTCCGAACCTTTAACTGTGTCGTAGAAGTGGTAGTGCCAGTTATCTTCTTGCATGTTACCAAGAGATGCACCAATACCACCCTGCGCTGCAACAGTGTGCGAACGAGTTGGGAATACTTTAGTCAGAACCGCAACTTTCAAACCAGCTTGAGCAAGTTGGTAAGACGCACGCATACCTGAACCACCACCACCAACGATGACAGCATCGAAAGTTTCATGCGGAATATTTGTGTAATCTTCTTTAGGGTTTATAGCGCCCATGATTGTTTCCTATCAATTCGCCCAAAAAATCTGGATCGCCCAGATTGCATATGCAAGTACAGCAATGATCACTGCTGAAGTCAGTACAAGGCGTAAACCTGAAGCTGAAGGACCCATTTGACGAGTAGTCACATAATCCGTGAATACCTGCCACATGCCGATCCATGCGTGTGCAACAAGAGATAAGACCGCCAATAAAGACATGATCTTCATTGGAACTGTCATCATAAAGCCGTACCACTGTTCAAAGTTGAAACCACCATTCAGTAGAATCCAACCCAGTACAACAACGGTATAAACAGCTAGAACTACAGCACTGACACGTTGGAGAAACCAATCGCGAGAACCTGAACCTGTTAAACCAGTAGCGCTTTTCATTAGAGTACGATCCATACAAATGCTGCAACAATACCGATTGCAGACAAGATTAATGCGATAGTAGATGCAACACGGCCACTTTCTAGTTCTTCAGCAACGCCAATGTCAGCAAGTAAATGCTTAACACCCGCAATAAAGTGAAAAATCATGCCGGCGACAAATACCCATACAATGAAGCGAACAATGAAACCGTTAAAGATTTCTTGAACTTGCGCAAAACCTTCAGGCGAAGACAATGACTTGTCTAAAATCCATAGAAGGACCGGTACGAGTAAGAATACGATAACACCTGAAAGACGGTGTAGAATTGATGCAATAGCCACGGGTGATTTTAAGTTTACTTCTAAAACTTGACCCATGGACAAATTGACAGGTCTGTTGCTTTTCACAGCGGGCATCCTGTAAGTAAAAACTCCATCCGGAGTTTGTTGGAATTAATTCGAAGGAAAGCTGGCATTCTCAGGCAAATACATGCCTAAAATCAAAACGACACTGAATTATAAAACGTGAACTATTAAAATACAAACGGCTGAATTTGGCTTTTTGGATAAAAAACCATTAAATAAGAATCATTAACAACAATAAGTCAGACTTTATATATTATTCTACCCTTTCAATTCCTATCTATATGATTGTTTTTAAATAATTAAGATGATTAATTTACTCGGTTTTCAGCCTACAGGATCATGTTTGAGTTTTAGACTAAAGATGCACAGTTCCATAACAAATATTATTTAAATCTCTTTTTAATTCAGATTTAAATCAAGCGCCTATATTTAACAGACCACTTGCCCCAATTCAGCAGCAGCACAGTGATTCAGATAACCTGATGTTAAATAGCGACTTAGTGCATCAGATGATGGGTTTTTCAATCAATTTGAAGCATTTAGATTCAAAAAATCATTCATTTATTTTTATCCTGCCTAGCTTTGCTGCAAAGTTGGCCATTTATTAAGCTATTTTTTAATCAATTAAACCGGATTTAAAATTCAATTAATTGCTTTTATTTATAATTCCACCTGTGAAATTCAGCTTGGTAAAAACGATGTAAGTTATGAGATTTATATAGTTTTAAGCATATTCACCTTAATCTCTCACTACTTTCGCTCGCATTTCTTGCTACGAAAAAACGCTTACAAATGCCCCAGGCAGTCTATTTTTTTCTGCACCTCTGCATCAATTTGACTTATTATAGAGGTTTGATGCTGTGATTTTACTGAACTTTTTATACTGAGCGAATATGACTAAACCGCTGTGCGGCCGCCATTTTTTCATCCATAAGTATAATTGACAAAATTTCAGTACTCACTAATCTTATAGCAAATTTTTGATCCGTCCGTTTTGTGCATTAAAAGATTGATAGACAAAGCGGATATACATTCACCAGGACAGGAGATCTATTGAATGTCTGAAGCAACTGGCAAGAAAGCCGTTTTACAGCTTGATGGCAAAGAAATTGAACTACCAATTTACAGCGGCACATTGGGCCCAGATGTAATCGACGTTAAAGATGTGTTGGCTGCAGGTCACTTTACTTTTGATCCTGGTTTTATGGCGACAGCTGCGTGCGAGTCTAAAATCACGTTCATCGATGGTAACAAAGGTGTACTTTTACACCGCGGCTACCCAATCGATCAATTGGCGACTAAAGCTGATTACCTGGAAACTTGCTATTTATTGTTAAATGGCGAACTTCCAACTGCTGAGCAAAAAGAAGAATTTGACGCTAAAGTACGTAACCATACGATGGTTCACGATCAAGTTAGCCGTTTCTACAATGGTTTCCGTCGTGATGCGCATCCTATGGCGATCATGGTAGGTGTGGTTGGTGCGTTGTCTGCGTTCTATCACAACAACCTTGACATCGAAGATGTGAACCACCGTGAAATCACTGCGATTCGTTTAATCGCGAAGATTCCTACGCTGGCGGCTTGGAGCTACAAGTACACCATCGGCCAACCATTCGTTTACCCACGTAACGACCTTGGTTATGCAGAAAACTTCCTGCACATGATGTTTGCTACTCCTGCAGACCGTGATTACAAAGTTGATCCGATTCTTGCAAAAGCAATGGACCGTATCTTCACGCTTCATGCTGACCACGAACAAAATGCGTCTACGTCTACCGTACGTTTAGCTGGTTCTACTGGTGCTAACCCGTATGCATGTATCGCTGCTGGTATCTCTGCACTTTGGGGCCCTGCTCACGGCGGCGCGAACGAAGCTGTTCTTAAGATGCTTGACGAAATCGGCACTGTAGAAAACGTTGCTGGCTTCATGGAAAAAGTGAAAACTAAAGAAGTTAAACTGATGGGCTTCGGTCACCGAGTTTACAAAAACTTCGATCCACGTGCGAAAGTAATGAAAGAAACTTGTGACGAAGTTCTTGGTGCACTTGGCATCAATGATCCACAGCTTGCATTGGCTATGGAACTTGAACGTATCGCACTTTCTGACGAATACTTCATCAAGCGTAACCTTTACCCGAACGTAGACTTCTACTCGGGTATCATCCTTAAAGCGATTGGTATCCCGACTGAAATGTTTACTGTGATCTTCGCGCTTGCACGTACTGTTGGCTGGATCAGCCACTGGTTAGAAATGCACAGCGGTCCTTACAAGATCGGTCGTCCTCGTCAGCTTTACACTGGCGAAGTTCAACGCGATATCGTTCGTTAATTCGAACCGCGTCGAAAGACTTAAAAAAACCACCCGCCTGGGTGGTTTTTTTAGTGCTGACAAAAGCCTACAAAAAATTGACCTGAAACGTTTTAAAATTAGCATATCAAAATCATATTCACGGATTAAGTCACCTAAAAACAGGACGTATATTGAATGCTGTTGTATTTTCTGCCCTTTATTTTGAGACTGGTTCGTTTTGAACAGTTTAAGTGCCGCAGTTTAACGTCTGGTGAAATCAAAATTTCCCAACGAGTATTTGGCAACCTGATCGATTATTCCCGCGTTAAAATCATGAATCACCCCTACCTGCCCTGGCAATCCAAACATGTCATTATGGCGCCCAGTGGCTACATCCATGTACGCAATTTAAATTATCGGGAAGATTATTCGCGCGAGAGTTTATCTTATCAGGCACTATTTATTCATGAGATGGCGCATATTTATCAGCACCAATGTCAGATCAATGTGCTTTTAAAAGGGGCATTTTTACAAAGTGCTTATTTTCTCAGCTTGGGAAAATATAATCCGTACAAATATCAATTTAATCCCAACAAATCATTTTCAACCTACAATATTGAACAACAAGGCGATATTGCCCGGGATATTTTTCTAAAAAAAATTCCGAATATTATTTTAAATCCAAAAATAAACAGATGATATTTAATCAGTTTAATTCCAAACAATATAGCTAAAGCATATTTTAAAAGCCCAAATTTCCACTTCAGTCTTTAAATCTACATAAGCCTAGATGCATAAAAAATCAGCATATTTTCTAATTTTATATAATAACTTTTTTCACTCAATGCCTGTTCTGCTAAATCAACTCTAGCTTATCGATAAAATTTCGATAAAATAGGCCGGTATGATTATTTTGCATCGCAGATTAAGATTCAATGATCATGCGATAAAAAGTTTTTTTATTTAAGCCATTTGGCATTTTATGAATATCGAAGTGCACTCAACTGAATAATTAGAATTATAAAAATCAGTAATTTAGTGTATCAACCTATAGGAATAGGATTTACTTGGAATGAAAAGTTTTAAAATTGCGATTGCTCAATTCTCTCCACATGTGGGCAATCTGGATGCAAATACGCAAAAAATGATTGATCTGGCCAATCAGGCTAAAAAAGATAAAGCAGATCTGATTATCTTTCCTGAACTTTCAACATTGGGCTATCCTGCAGAAGACTTATTAATTCGCCCAAGTCTGGTGAAACGCACCAAAGCGGCTTTTGAAAAACTAACTGAAGTAAAAGATATTGTCATGGTCTTTGGTCTTGTTAATCAAACTGAAGATGGTCAGCGTTATAACTCGGCTGCTGTCATGAAAGATGGCGAAGTACTGGGTGTTTATAACAAACAAGTGTTGCCAAACTATGGTGTATTTGATGAAAAGCGTTATTTTGGCGAAGGTCATCAGCATCTGGTATTTGAGTATCTTGGACATAAATTTGGCGTACTGATCTGTGAAGATGTCTGGTCTTTGGCCACTGTTCAGCAACTGGCAAAATTGAATATCGACACGGCTTTGGTGCTGAATGCATCGCCATATGAAGTGGGTAAACCACAACATCGTATTGAAACCATGGCGGCCTTGGTCAAACAGCTAAATATCAATCTGGTGTACTGCAACCAGGTCGGTGGCCAAGATGACCTGATCTTTGACGGTACCAGCTTTGTGCTCAACAAATCTGGCGAGGTGGCTTTACAGGCACCCACTTTCCAGGAAAATCTGGCAATTGCAGAATTTAATGCTGAACAACTGCAATTCAGCAAAGGTGCAATTGCACCTGCTTTAGACACCATGGCTGAGATTTATCAAAGCCTGGTCATGGCCACACGTGATTATGTACAGCGTTCTGGCTTCCCAGGTGTGATTCTGGGCCTGTCTGGCGGGATTGACTCTGCCCTGACCCTGGCGATTGCTGTAGATGCGCTTGGTGCAGATAAAGTTCAAGCCGTGATGATGCCTTATACCTATACCGCACAAATCAGTGTGGAAGATGCAGCGGCTCAAGCCAAAAATATGGGCGTGACTTTCGGTATTGCCGAAATCAATCCAGTGGTAAGCGGCTTTATGCAGGTGCTATTCCCGTTCTTTGGCAACGCTCCAGTCGATGCTACCGAGGAAAACCTGCAAGCACGTTCACGGGGCACCTTATTGATGGCCCTATCTAACAAATTCGGTAATCTGGTGCTGGCAACCGGTAATAAGTCTGAACTAGCTGTCGGTTATTGCACCCTGTATGGCGATATGGTCGGTGGTTATGCAGTTCTGAAAGATGTGTATAAAACTATTGTGTTTGAACTGGCGAAATATCGTAACAGCATTTCAGAAACTCCAGTGATTCCGGAACGTGTGATTACCCGCCCACCTTCAGCAGAACTGCGTCCAGATCAGGTCGATCAAGACTCTTTACCTGCCTATGACATTCTAGATGCGATCTTGTACTCTTATATTGAAGAAGATATGAGTCAAGACGATATCATTGCCAAAGGCTTTGATGCTGAAGTCGTGAAAAAAGTGATTCGTCTGGTTGATATCAATGAGTACAAGCGCCGCCAAGGTGCCATTGGACCACGTATCAGTTCACGTTCTTATGGTCGTGAGCGTCGTTATCCAATCGTCAATGGATGGAAAGCAGGTAGCTAAATTCTGCTCTCAATGATGTAAATCAGAATCGTCCAAGTGAATGCTTGGGCGATTTTTTTATGCGACAGTAAAATGAAGATCAGACTCAACATTAAGGAAAAATGATGTTTTGAGAAATCTGAAAAAATTAGTGGATGCTTCAAATATTTTTTATAGTTTGCAGTACTTTTTAAAAGACAAAAAAAGAGACCAAGCTGAGAGCTTGGTCTTTTAAAATGGTGGCTATGACGAGACTTGAACTTGTGACCCCCGCATTATGAGTGCGGTGCTCTAACCAACTGAGCTACATAGCCGTAAACTGTGTGCGCATTATCGTAATTTCAGCTTCTATCGTCAAGCATTTTAAAAAACAAATGTTCAGTCTTTATGCAAATACAGAATAAACTTTTAAATTTTAAACAAAAAAGCTTTTTTTAGTATGTAATTCACGCATTCATAGCACTCTTTAATTCTTCGACGATTCACCAAATGTATAAAATCAAAATATTTATTTTACTCATTGGCCTTTCAAGCCTGAGTGCCTGCCAGATCATCTCGCCTATTTTCGTAGATTATAATGGCGTCAGACGTGATGTGGCACAGTGGATTAATCAGCAGCAACTGATGAGCATGCAGCAAAAACGGTCCTTGGCACAACTCAGCAGAGCACAGCAGAAAATCGGGCGCTATCCGGAATATGATCAGAGCCAACGACTGGCGGTAACCCGGGAAAATCAGATTGCATTACATTGTGCGCGTTTACATGTGACAGAACATAAAATCCGGCAGCTACAGCAAAAAATTTATGCAGGTGAAACTCAAACAATTTTAAATCGCTATGAACAGCTGTCACCGCAAATAAAATTAGACCCGACCTCTATTCGATGTGATTAATCACTGTCTTAGGCTATCACATTAATTACATATAAATTATTAACTTAGGCTAAATAAATCACCCAATTAAATAGCTCTAAACAGGTGCTTCATTTTTTAATCTATTAGACATTATACCTATGTATTTACTTGGTTTTATTTTTATACAATACAGGCTATGATCAAAGTATAAACAACTATTCGTACCCGGTTTAACGCGTCATAATTTTATAACTCTAAATTCCCCTCAGGAGAATTCTAATGCCTTTTGAACATATTTTAGTACCTGTTGACGGTTCAGAAACATCGTATGCTGCAGTGGATAAAGCTGTAGAAATTGCCAAAGCATTTAACAGTAAAGTCACAGTGGTTCAAGTGCTGGCACTGGACCCTTATATCGCTGCGGAATATATCTCTGCGGCACAAACCAATGACCTGATTGAACGTGCCCGTACTTCCATCCTGAAAACGCTGGATGAAGCCAAAGCAAAATTCTCTGGTGCCGGTGTTGAAGTGGATACACAGCTCCTTGAGGGTCAGGTAATTTATAGCGAGATTGTCAAAGCAGCTAAAGATTTAAATTCTGACCTGATCGTGATTGGTTCCCATGGTCGCACGGGCTTCAAAAAGCTGTTCCTTGGCAGCGTAGCGCAAAGCATTCTCGGCCAAGCGGATATCCCAGTAATGGTGATTCGCAACTAAGTTATGTTTAAAATCCCCACTTTTCACCAAGTGGGGATTTTTTTTATATCTTGACCAGACCATCCCATTGATAGCGTTTTAAATCCAAGCGATCACCTTTAAGAAAAATTCCTTCCTGCATGAGTTTTTGCTGCTGGATATTCTGGCCATGTTCGTCCAGTTGCTTCACACTGATTTTCGCCTGGGCATTGATCACCCGATACCAAGGAATATCAGTGTCCGAATCTAGATGACTTAATACCCGTCCGACCAATCGCGCATGTTTGGGTAAACCTGCCAGTCTAGCAATCTGTCCGTAGGTGGCGACTTTGGCATACGGAATCTGATTGACCACAGCCAAAATCATTTCTGCCATTTCCTGACTGGCTGAACTTGTCTGGGTCATTTTCATCTCATTAATAGCTTATTTAAATCAAAAATCACAATCCACCCCCAGTAAAAAAGCTATAGGAGAGTGATTAAGCCTGATGAAATACGCTGATTCAAGCTCTCATCTCACTATAAAAACCAATCTAACAGTCTCTTGATCTTCTAAGTTTTATCTTTAGAAATTATCCGGATTTTCCAGTCTTTTTACTTCCTGAACTTTATCTGGATGATGCACCGTGGCAACGCCATCTGCATCTTTCTGATCAATCAGAATTTCTGGCTGAAAGATAGTAATAGTCTCATTTCCTTTGGCATCTTCTCCAACAATATAGCGAAAACCCTTACGATTCATTTTATGACACATGCGTTGATACCAGCCTTTAAAGCCCTGCGTCTCTTCATTGGGATTATAATAAAACGCATTCATCACCGCAGGCAGGCCCAAGCCACATACCACACCGGACAATAGCACTACAATAAAGGTATAGCCCACCAGAATACTGCTATAGGCTTCCAGCTGAGGAACATTGGCGACCGCCAGAATTAAGGCCAAAGAAATCCCGCCCCGTACTCCGCCCCAAGACAGGATGGTCAAACTGCCGTTATAGCTTTTCTTGCTGACTTTTGGGAACATGGCAAAGGCCAGATAGTTGGCTGCAAAACGGGCCAGATGTAGAATCACAAAAGCCACCATTCCGCCCAGAACCAGACTGGTACTCAAGTCCAGAATAAACAATTCTAGACCAATCAGGGTAAACAGGAATGAATTGATAATTCCCTCAACCGTATGCCAGAAATGATTAACGTCACCAATTTCAGCATCTGCCAGGATTTCTTTCCATTTATTGCCAACAATCAAACCACCAATCACACAGGCAATTGGCGCGGAAGCATGTGCCAGCAAAGCCACCAGATAGGAACCACAAGCCAGCAAGGCCGTGGTCAAAATCAGAGATTCCATTTCATGCTTACCGCGCAAAATCCGCAAGATCGCAAAACCGAATCCGAGACCAATCAGCACCGCCACGACAATTTCATAAAGCAAGGTTTGCAGCACTGCCAGTACCGTAAAGTTTTCACCTTGCAGAACATTGAGCAAGGTCATAAATAAGGCAATACACATTGCATCATTAAACAGTGATTCGCCTTCAAGCTTGACAATCAAATGATGCGGTGCGCGAACCGAACTCAATACGCCTTTGATGCCGATCGGATCTGTGGCGCCCAAGGCCGCCCCTAGCAAGAGCAAAACCAGCAGGTCAACATGTTTACCAATCAGGAACTGATAACCATACAACACCACACCAAAGAACACTGCACAGAACACCAAAGCCAGACCAGCCAAAATACTGATCGGCCGCCAGTGGTTACGCAAATCTGAGACCTTAAACTTCAGCGCAGATGAAGTCAGGATAAAACAGATCACACCATTGATCAGAAAATCATAGAAATCGACGTGACGAACAGCCTGCTCGATATTGTCAATATTGATGCTAAAGAATGGATTACCATGCAGTAAACTGGCGCCCCACTGCAAAATGAAAACAAAGATTGCAGAGACAATAGGGACACCGATCGCTTGCGGAAAGCCTAAAACGCGCTTATTAAACATGGTCGTGGCAATAGACAGAGCAAAGACCACCGTGAGTAGCTGAAGAAAAAAGAAATTTCCCATTCGGTTTCCTAAAATCGGGCGATATGGAGCACTATGCGCCGAGAGGCGTTGTTAAAATAGAGATTTAAATAGCAAGGTATTCTGGCAAAACAAGTTTAGTCCGCTTTTTTATCGAATTGAGTTAAGTTTCTTTTCAGTATTTTCGAATGATGATTTAACATACAGATCAGCACTCGGCTTTTGCTTTCCCATCATTCTATTTTGAATTTTTCTCCCATGCATCAAACTGTCAAAACCATTTTTCGTCTCTGTTTTGCCAGCGTGATTTTTCTGATCACGTTGTCCTTATGTTTTACCTGCTTTGCTAAAATTCAGGAAATTCTGCAAGCAGAACAGCATTATCAGCAAGCCACCAGCATTCCCTTAAAAAGTACAGCCGGCGAACAGTATGTATTGGTGTCCAATAACCAGCGACCAGACAATGCAATTTTTATTCTGATTGCAGGAAATGGTTATGTGGCCAAAATCAACTGTGAACATTACAGCGCTTTATGTAGCGATGAAGACAATCAATCGCATACCCGTCAAATCCAGACTGTTGACTTAATCAAAGCGGGAAATCTGTTCTATATTGAAAAAATCCAGTTCAGAGATAGCCGAACCGGCAAAGCAACTGCTTTAGAATATAACAAACAAGAAATTCAGCAGTTTTATCAAAATGACATGAGCAACCTCAAATATACAGTCTTTGCAATTGCACTGTTTGCTTTGGCTGCATTATTTGTCAGTATCAAGATATTAAGAAACTTCCGGCGTTTTCTGCATAAATAAAAAAAGGAGCATCTGCTCCTTTTTTTATCGAAGTCATTTAAATATTTTGATTAAAGGTATCACAATTCGCAACTTGACCGGATTTCAAGCCGGTGTTAAACCATTGTACCCGCTGCGCGCTGCTGCCATGGGTAAAGCTGTCCGGCACCACCTGCCCGCGAGCACGTTTCTGTAAATAATCATCGCCAATTTTATGGGCGGCATCCATCGCTTCCTGCACATCACCCTGTTCCAGAAATTGGGTACGTTCATGATTATGGTAAGCCCAAACGCCGGCCAGACAGTCTGCCTGCAATTCCTGACGCACTGAAAGCTGATTACTTTGCACTTCGCTTGCCTGTTGACGTGCTTGCTGTACTTGAGAAGAAATACCTAAAATCGTCTGGATATGATGCCCCACTTCATGGGCCACGACATAGGCCAGCGCAAAATCCCCCGCCTGATCATTGCGGGAAAGTTCGGTGGCATTCTGTTCTCCGGTAATGCCCATTTGGGTACGCATATCTTTAAAGAATGCAGTATCGATATACACTTTTTGGTCTGTCGGGCAGTAGAAAGGCCCCATCGCCGCCTGAGCAGTACCACAACCAGAATTCACGATGCCGTTAAACAACACCAATTTCGGTGGGACATACTGCTGATTTAACTGCTGCTGAAACACCTGATTCCAGGTATCTTCAGTATCTGCCAATACAGTTCCAACAAAATCAATCGACTCCTGCTGTTCTGGCGTGGGATTTTCCAGGCCACGTGTTTCTGCCGCACCCGATACCCCCTGAGTGACCTGCTTGGTGGTTTGATAAGCCTGTTGTGGATCGACACCGAAAAACTTCCAGGCCACAAAGGCCACAATCAATCCAACAATACTGATTCCGCCAGCTTTGGCACCACCACCACGACGGTCTTCTACATTGCTACTGACACGACGACCTTTCCAACGCATAGTCTTTTCCTTTTCTTAATCTGCTTAATATCCAGATATTTCCACACCTTAAGCTTTTGATGATTTAGGCCAGATTTTCTTAATCAGGCTGATGACCAGCATGACCAGCAGACCCGCTAAAATTCCTACTGCGAAATTAATCAAGGTCGGTGTTACGGCACCGACAATGTTGCCAATGCTGGGAATATCCTGCACATAAGCAACACTGTCTTCAGTAAAGTGATGAATAAAAGGAATTGCATGGTTAATAATTCCACCGCCCACCAGAAACATCGCAGCGGTCCCAACAATGGAGAGAATTTTCATTAAGATCGGGGCAAATGCCAACAAGCCACGTCCTATTTTTTGTTTAAAATCGGACTGCTGTTCAGTCAGATGCAGACCGATATCATCCAGTTTGACAATCAGCGCAACAAAACCATAAACACCAATGGTCATCACCACCGCGATCAGGCTTAAAACAGTCACTTTGGTCAGCATCGAGGCTGCGGCGACCGTTCCCAAAGTAATCACGATAATTTCAGCAGACAGGATAAAGTCAGTGCGAATAGCACCTTTGACTTTTTCATTTTCAAACTGGTGCAAATCCATTTCTGTATGAATCAATTGCTCACGCGCCTGTTCCGCGTCCTTGGCCTTCGGTGTATGCAAGGTATGAATAATTTTTTCCACGCCTTCATAACACAGGAACAAACCACCCAGCACCAACAAGGGATTAATCAGCCAGCCTGCAATAAAGCTGATTAATAATGCCAGCGGCACCAAAATCAGTTTATTAACAAAAGAACCTTTGGCAACTTTCCAGACCACCGGTAATTCACGATCAGCCCGCACACCTGTCACTTGCTGCGCATTTAAAGCCAGATCATCACCAAGGACGCCTGCTGTTTTTTTTGCTGCCATTTTGCTCATGACAGCGACATCATCCAGAACAGTAGCAATATCATCTAATAATAGTAATAAACTGCTCGCCATACTTATTATCCTTATCTTCTTTCCAGATAGTTTAATCAAAATTCTTAAAAATATTGTATTCACTTGTTTAATTTATAAGATTTTTTTACGACAGCTTTTTTTCTGGCTGACAATCAAAAACAGAATGCCGTACAATGTTGCCATTCGTTAAAATACAGCTGTAGTACTGACTACCCTTTGGAATAGATAATGAGTAATCAAGATAATCGTCCAGTGATCTTGACGGGCGACCGTCCTACCGGACAACTCCACCTCGGCCACTTTGTGGGTTCATTACGCTCTCGTGTAGGTCTGCAAGATTCTCACCATCAACACTTGTTACTCGCTGATGCTCAAGCCCTGACCGATAATGCGGACAATTTTGAAAAAGTACGTCGTAACATTATTGAAGTGGCGACGGATTATCTGGCTGTCGGTATTGATCCAACTAAAACCACAATTTGTGTGCAGTCATGCCTGCCAGCACTAAATGAACTGACCATGCTTTACCTCAATTTCGTGACGGTTTCACGTCTTGAGCGTAACCCAACCATTAAATCTGAAATCCAGATGCGTGGTTTTGAGCGTGATATTCCAGCCGGTTTCTTGTGCTACCCGGTGGCTCAAGCTGCTGACATTACGGCATTCAAGGCCACTGTAGTTCCTGTGGGTGAAGATCAGATTCCAATGATCGAACAGACCAACGAAATCGTGCGTCGTTTAAACCGTCAAATTGGTCATGACCTGTTACCAGAATGTAAGGCACTACTTTCCAATGTTGGTCGCCTACCTGGTTTTGATGGTAAAGCAAAAATGTCGAAATCTTTGGGCAATACCATTGTGCTAGATGCAACAGATAAAGATATTAAGAAAGCCGTCAATGCCATGTATACCGATCCGAATCACTTACGTATTGAAGATCCAGGTCAGGTCGAAGGCAACGTGGTATTCACCTATCTAGATGCCTTCGATCCAAATAAAGAAGAGCTGGAAGAACTTAAAGCCCATTATCGTCGTGGTGGTTTAGGCGATGGTACAGTGAAAAAACGTCTGGAAAGCATTTTAAAAGAATTGATCGGTCCAATTCGTGAGCGTCGTATTGAACTGGCTAAAGATCCGGATTACATCATGGATATTCTAAAAACTGGTACGGATAAATGTCGCGATATTACCCAGGCGACACTGGATGAAGTTAAATCTGGCCTCGGCGTATTCCATTTCTAAATATAAAATTGCTTTGAAAAGCTCTTCTGATGAAGGGCTTTTTTATTTAAACTATAATTGCGCAAAAATGATGCAAATATCCCCACATAATCTTCATAGTTTTAACCTTATTTAACATGTATTAACATGAATACTGATGAGTCATATGAGAATGCGTCCTATTATGGTCATATTCAGTAAGGAATCAGATTTAACTCTCTCCACAGTTAATGAAGTAGTTTGAAAAACGTTCCTTTTTCTACGCAATGACAACCCCAATCATTGCGTTTTTTTTGTCTTTAATTTTTGAATCTATTTTATTTCAAGTATAAAAAAACCCGCCAGAGCGGGTTATTTTGAATTCAGCATTTAAGCATTTTTATGACGCATATGCGGGAACAAGATCACATCGCGGATACTTGCTGCATTGGCAAAGATCATCACCAGACGGTCAATACCAATACCCTCACCTGCTGTTGGAGGAAGACCGTATTCCAATGCTTCTACAAAGTCTGCATCGTAATGCATAGCTTCATCATCACCAGCATCTTTTTCAGCAACCTGTGCCTGGAATCGTTCAGCCTGATCGATTGGATCATTTAATTCCGAGAAGCCATTTGCCAACTCACGGCCACCGATGAAGAATTCAAAACGGTCGGTAATGTGTGGATTGTGATCATTACGGCGTGCCAATGGAGAAGTTTCCGCTGGATATTCAGTAATGAACGTCGGCTGACGCAATTTGGTTTCTACGGTTTCTTCAAATACCATAGTTTGCAGTTTGCCCAGACCAAAACCTGGCTTCACTTGCTCTTTCAATTCTTCCTGAAGGAATTTTGCCAGGAACTCACGGTCATTGACATTTTCAGGAGTAAATTGCGGGTTATTTTCCAAAATCGCATCGAACATTGAAATTTTCTTGAATGGCCCTTTGAAGCTATATACTTCATCGCCATAAGGCACGTCAGTCGTACCCAAGATATCAATCGCCAGACGCTCCAGCATTTGCTCGGTCAATTCCATCAGATCTTTGTAATCTGCATACGCCTGGTAGAATTCAATCATGGTGAATTCAGGGTTATGACGGGTAGAAACACCTTCGTTACGGAAGTTACGGTTAATTTCAAACACACGTTCAAAACCGCCAACTACCAAACGCTTTAAGTAAAGCTCTGGCGCAATACGCAAAAACAATGACATATCTAATGCATTATGATGTGTTTCGAAAGGACGTGCCGATGCACCACCTGGAATCACATGCATCATTGGCGTTTCAACTTCCATATAGCGCTTTTCAGTCAGGAAGGCACGGATACCCGCTACAACTTTGGCACGAATCTCAAAAGTTTTACGCGTTTCTTCGTTAACGATCAGGTCAAGATAACGTTTACGATACTTTACTTCAGTATCGTTCAAACCATGGAACTTATCTGGCAGTGGACGCAATGATTTGGTCAATAATTCAAAATGTTCGATGTGTACATACAAATCGCCTTTACCCGAACGACCGATATAACCTTCGACTGCGATGATATCGCCAAGGTCCAGACCTTTAATGGTAGCCAGTACATCTTCAGCGAGTTCTTTACGCGCAACATAAAGCTGGATACGACCTGTCATGTCCTGGATCACAATAAATGAACCACGGTTCAACATCACACGACCGGCAACTTTGACGTAGACCTTTTCGCCTGCTTCAATTTCTTCTTTAGATTTATCAGCGAACTGGTCTTGTAAATCCTGGGCATAGTGCTCACGCTTAAAGGTATTCGGCCATGGGCTCTTACCTGTTTCTTGTGCCTGAGCTTCGATTTGCTTTAACTTGGCATGACGCTGTGCAATTAAATCGTTTTCGGAAATGATTTGTTCAGAAGTCGATTGAGCGTTAGTTTGCGTCATCTCTGCCTCGAATAAGATTAGTTAAAAAATAGAAGTTGCATAGAATAGCAGAAATCCTTCTCAAATCGTAGCGTAAACACTCTCAGGAACCGGCTTTTCTTTGGAAGAATCCACTATCCCGCTATTTACACCATTCGGTTCAGCCCGTCTGTCACTCTTTTAAATTGCCTTTCTTCAACCTTTTGCAACACCCTGCTGCTCTCATTTGGGATTAAAGTCTAAAACAGACAGGTCTTATATAAAATCATTGCACTGCAAAACTGCGGCTTAGACCAATAGCTAACTGCCTTGTATACCTAGACGTTCTACAATGACGCTCAGATTGAAGATGATGTGCCAATCAACAAATAACCAATATGGCATGTCCCATAAAAATGAGTAATGAACTATGTCTAAGATTTTGTTTTTACATGGCTTAGATTCCTCCAGAGAATCCACCAAGTTCCACGCCATTGATGTGGTACATAAATACTGTATCGATGTCGATTACCGAAATCTGAGCTATAGTTCGGTCGCCGAGTTTTATCATGAGATGATTGAAACCATCAAACCGGATATTCTGGTCGGCCACAGTCTTGGCGGTTATTGGGCACTGAAAATGTCACAGGCTTATCAAATTCCCTGTGTAGTGGCCAATCCCATTTTGCAGCCTAACTTCCGCGATGACTATCCAGCCATTGGGCATCACGATTTACAGCATGATATTCCTCAGTTTGCCTATCTTGAACTGGGCGATGAAATTCTGGATATGCATGCAGTTCAGACACAACTTGAAGACTATATGCAAATTCAGGCAGTTGATGGCGGCCATCATCGTCTGGAACACCCTGAACAGATTAATACGCTGATTCAGGAAATCGAAGATCATTTTATCAGGCAATAAAAAAGCCCCACATTTTTGGGGCTTTTTTTTAATTTATGACTTAAGCAACTGCCGCTTCAGGCTGAGATTTGTCGTCCAATACTGACCAGATATCCAGGCCTAATTCAGCATGCAGGTCAGGAAGATCAAGGAAGATACTTGCACCCAGTACTTCATGCTGGCATTTTTGAGCCAGTTCATTCACAGCTTTTAAGGTTCCGCCAGTTGCCAGAACATCATCCACAATAATTACTTTCTGGGACTGAACGTTCGCAGACATTTCTAAACGATCCAGACCATATTCCAGGCTATAACCCACACCGACCACTGGAGGTGGCAATTTACCTGCTTTACGCACCAACAATAAGCCTTTGCCTGTACGTTGTGCCAACAAGCTTGCCAACACAAAACCACGCGCTTCAACCGCAATAAAGCTTTCTACTTCTGCCAGTTTGTCAGCAGGAATGCTGGCAATCAAAGCGTCAGTCAATGGACCAATATTGCTCATGAAAAGTGGGGTCAAATCAAAGAAGCAAATTCCTGGTTTTGGAAAATCTTGGACCGTACGAATGTGAGACCACAAAGAAGTAGACAAATTGCTCATGGGAGATCTTAAAAAAAGAAAAGGAATATGGGAATTTTAAACCTATTTGAGTAGAGGGGACAAGCCAAGCTGCCTAATAAAAACCCGACATTTAATCACAAGATATTGATTTTATTATATTGATTTATTTTAAAAATATTTAATCCAGACTTTACTCATTATAAATTACCTAAAAACTCAAGTTTTTACTGCACGACTTTGGTCTATCCCCCAAGATAAACGCTCATTTTTGCTATCTTCAGCTTTTTATCCTTTAACCGCCTGCGCCAAAAAAGCTGATTGGCGTGATTTTCTGATAAATGAGGAATGTGTCGTCTATTCTGCTGCTAATTTCGCTGATTAGGCTTTTATTCACTTTACTTTCTGAATAGAACTGCGTAAAAATTTAGCCAAATATGTTCACTGTTAAAAAGTCATATTCTTTTAGAGTCTTGCCTTTTATGGATTTTACACTGACGCCGAGTGTTGGTCAGTTTTGGAGAGTTACATGAGAAAGTTTCAATGCATCGTATGTGGATGGATTTATGATGAGGCGGAAGGTTGGCCTCAAGACGGGATCGTGGCGGGCACCAAATGGGAAGATATCCCGGATGACTGGACCTGTCCGGATTGCGGCGTGTCTAAAGTTGATTTCGAAATGATCGAAGTCTAATCACGTCCAGTTAAAGGCCATATCCATATGGTCTTTTTTTATGCCTTTCAATCATTTATACAGCATGGAGCTCTACCATATGGAAACGACTATGCATCCTATCGTCATTATTGGTTCAGGTATGGCGGGTTATGCCGTAGCACGTGAATTTCGTAAACTCAATCCAGAACATGAATTGCTGATGATCTGTGCGGATGATGCGGTCAATTACGCCAAACCGACGCTCTCCAATGCTTTGGCTGGCAATAAAGCGCCTGAACAAATTCCACTAGGCGATGCCACTAAAATGTCAGCACAGCTGAATATGCGTATTGAACAGCATACCTGGGTCAAAGCCATTCATCCGGAAGATCATCAACTGGTTCTGGAAAAAGATGGCCAGGAAAGTACACAACATTATAGCAAACTGGTATTAGCCATTGGTGCCAATCCGGTACGTCTGGCGATTGCCGGTGATGCCAGCGATGACATTCATGTCGTCAACAATTTGAGTGACTATAAAGCTTTCCGTAACAATCTGGCAGCACGTGAAGACAAACGTGTAGTAATTTTAGGTGCAGGCCTGATTGGCTGTGAATTTGCCAATGACCTGCAAAATACCGATCATCAGGTCACAGTCATTGATTTGGCGCCGCAGCCGCTTGGCCGTTTATTGCCAGAACATGTTGCTACTGCCTTCCAGAAGAATCTTGAAGAAACCGGCATTCACTTTGTCTTGGGCACAACAGTCGAAAAAGTCTCTCGTGCGGACAATGGTGATTATCTGGTCACGCTGGCCAACGGTCAGTCTTTGGTTGCGGATGTAGTGTTATCTGCGGTGGGCTTACAGCCGAATATTTCTTTGGCGAAACAGGCAGACGTACATACCAGTGGCGGAGTTTTGACCACCGCACAACTGGAAACCAACCAAGCCGACATCTATGCTGTAGGTGACTGTGCCGAGGTCAATGGAACTTTATTGCCTTATGTCATGCCGATCATGCAACAAGCCCGCGCTTTGGCAAAAACCTTAAACGGTGAACATACCGCTGTACATTATCCGGCTATGCCAGTGGCAGTCAAAACGCCTGCTGCACCTTTAACGGTATTACCTGCACCAGTTGATGTTGATGTCACCTGGGAAACTGAAGAGTTTGACGATGGCATGCTGGCTAAAGCGTTCGATACGAACGGCACCTTACGTGGTTTCGTGCTTTTGGGCGCCACTGCAGCCAAACAGCGTCTGGCCTTGACCAAACAGGTTCCTGACTTGATTCCTGCTGCGGTTTAGAGGTTTAATAGCAAGGATATTTTTTAAACGAAATATCCTTTAATTAGGACAGCGACTATGTACAGCGCAGCACAGTTTAATCTTTCCCCTTATACCTCGTTCATGCATGAAACCAAGGTCGATCTTGGCAATGGGATCCAGCTACATGTCGAGGTTGGTGGAAATCCGGAACATCCCACCATTTTGCTGATTATGGGGCTGGGTGGGCAAATGCTGTACTGGCCTGACTTTTTCTGCAAATCACTGATTGACAATGGTTATCACATCATCCGTTTTGATAATCGTGATATTGGCCTGTCTTCAAAAGTCCATCACAAAGGTCCACGCCTGAATACCCTGAAAATGATGAGCCGTTTTGTACTGGGTCTGGGTAATCAGGGTGCACCTTATGATCTTTACGATATGGCTGAAGATGTCAGTCTGCTAATTGAAAAAATGCAGCTGGAACAGGTCTATGTGCTGGGTGCTTCGATGGGCGGTATGATTGCCCAGATTCTGGCCGCGCGTTATCCGGACAAAGTCAAAAAACTGGGCTTACTGTTTACCAGCAATAACCAGCCGATGTTGCCACCACCCTTTCCCAAGCAACTCTTTAGTTTGATTGACAAACCGGCTTCAACAGATGAAGATGGCATTGTTGATCATAGTTTGAAACTGTTTAAGATCATCGGCTCACCAGGTTATGTCAATCATCTGGAAGTGGTGCAGACCGCCCGTAAATTATATAAGCGAAGTTACTATCCTGCTGGTGTACTTCAACAGTTTTTAGCAATATTATGTACAGGCTCATTGCTGCAACTGGACAAGCAAATCAAACAAGAAACCCTGGTGGTCCATGGTTCTCGAGATCGATTGCTGCCTCCTAGCCATGGCAAGGCCGTTGCGAAAGCAATTTCAGGGGCTAAATTTGAATTAATTGATGGAATGGGGCATGATATCCCACCGCATTTTATTCCATATCTTAGCGAATTATTTGCTGATCATTTTAAATCATAAACATTAGGACACTATGGCTGCATTACCATCCCTAAGACAGCTGTCATACCTCGTAACACTGTCAGAGACGCTACACTTTACAGAAGCTGCTCGCCGCTCCTTTGTCACCCAGTCAACCTTGTCTGGCGGCATCATGGAGCTGGAGCGTTTACTCGGTGGCGTACTTGTTGAACGCGACCGCCAGAATGTTCGTTTAACGCCTCTTGGTGAACAAGTGGTTGCACGCGCACGTGTTCTACTGGCCGATGCTCAGGACCTAATGCGTTTAAGTCGTGAGATGAGTGAACCTTTAACCGGTGATCTACATCTCGGCGTCATTCCAACAATTGCACCTTTCCTATTGTCCCAGCTGCTGGATGAAGTGCATAAGCAATTACCAAAAATCCAGTTGCATCTGCATGAAGCGCAAAGTGAAAAGATTGTAGAAAAGCTGGAACATGGCAACCTGGATATGGTGGCTTTGGCATTGCCTTTCGACACCCGTGGTCTGAAAGTTGCTGAAATTGCCAAAGAGAATCTGTATCTGGTTTACCAAAAATCTGATCAGCATGCTGCACAAGCAAACTCTTTAGAAGATCTGGATCTGTCTCGCCTGATGTTACTTGAAGAAGGTCATTGCCTGCGTGATCATGCCTTGAGTGCCTGCCCGATTGGTGAGCGTAAAAATGATCACCGTTTAAAAGCCAGCTCACTGCCGACTTTAATCGAAATGGTGTCTGCAAATCTGGGCTTTACCCTGCTGCCTGAAATTGCGATCCATACCAATATGATTAAAGGCAATCCTGAGATTCAGGTAAAAGCGATCGATTCAGCCCCAAGTCGTACCCTGGCATTGGTAACCCGTAAAAGCACACCGCTGCAAAGCGAGTTTGATGTGCTATTACAGATTTTCCAGAAAATCACTCAGCACGATGCTGCCTGATCTATAGATAATAAAAAGGAGCACATGTTGCTCCTTTTTTATATCTTGAATTGAATGCATCCAGTCCGCCTAGAAACTTAGAATCTCTACATTTCAGCTAAATCACTATTCTTTGGGATAGGCATTTGCATCTGCCTGATTCACAGTATAGCTCTCTATCGCATCTACAGGATCGCGTTTTATTGGCTAGCCTTTTGCCTGCACCGGTTTTAGTGATTCGTTCACCGACTGGACTCGACCTGTCAAAAATCCAGACCGTGCTACAGCAACTCGGCTATCAGCCAGATATGCTGCTGTATGCGGACAATATGCTGTCCGCACAATCCATGATTACTGAACATCTGCCCAACCTGATTCTTTATCATGCAGCAACAACTTCAGAGATCAGTGTGATCCGTCCGCTGAAACAGCAAAGCCTAGATACGCCCGTTATTGCCATACTCAATACTCATTCCACAGCACTGATCTATTCAGCCTTGCTGTCCGGCGCAGATAGCTATATGCAGCATCATGATTCATTACCCCAGTTCGCTGATAGTCTAAAAACTGTCTTGCGCGGTGGAGCCTACATTCATACTGAATTGGCAGACTATCTCCTGCACCAGCCCAGCGTTAAAGCCTGTCTCAACTTCGCTGAATTACAGTTATTAAAAGTAATGAGTCAGCATAAATCGCAAACCGAACGACAAAACCAGCTTCAGATGAAAGATTATCAGATGTATAGCCGGGTCAAATACATCTATCGAAAACTGATCAGACTCAGCTTAAACAGTTCAATTGTATGTTCGAAATAAAAAAGAGGCTGAATATTCAGCCTCTTTAAATACTTAAACTTATTTAAACAGCTCTAACAGAATACGTTGTGCATTATGTGGTTTTTCACCTTCTTTTGGCTGTGCCCGCAGCCAGGTACCATCACCTTGCAATAACCAGGATTGCTGGTTGTCTTTCAGGTAATTCAACAGACCTTGTTGATAGATGCGTTTTTTCAAGGCTTCATCTTCGACCGGGAAACAGGCCTCGACCCGATTAAACAGGTTACGATCCATCCAGTCTGCACTTGAACAATAAATACGTGAATTTCCATTATTGCTGAAATAATACACGCGGGTATGTTCCAGGAAACGTCCGACAATTGAACGCACCCGGATATTTTCCGACAGACCCGGCAAACCCGGACGCAAACTGCAAATCGACCGAATAATCAGGTCAATCTGTACTCCGGCCTGAGAGGCTTCATAGAGTTTGTTAATCAATTGCATTTCGGTCAGCGCATTGACTTTGACAATAATCTGCGCCGGCTTACCTGCCTGGGCAAAGGCAATTTCATTATCGATATAGTTCAGTAACTGGGCATGTAAGGTAAACGGCGCGTGCAGCAGCTTTTTCAGCTTGGCCATTTTCCCCATACCGGTCAATTCCTGAAAAATACGATGCACATCTTCACACAGATCCTTATCCGTCGTTAACAGACCATAATCGGTATAGATTCGCGCATTGCCGGCATGATAATTACCGGTGCCCAGATGAACATAGCGCACCAGTTTGTTATTTTCCCGACGCACCACCAGAATCATCTTGGCGTGAGTCTTGTAACCGACAATGCCGTAGACCACGACCGCACCGGCTTCTTGCAGGACATTGGCCACCGCAATATTGGATTCTTCATCGAAACGCGCACGCAATTCAATCACTGCCGTGACTTCCTTGCCATTGCGGGCAGCTTCAGCCAGCACTTGGACAATTTCAGAATCTGGCCCACTGCGGTACAAGGTCTGCTTGATCGCCAGCACTTGCGGATCGCGTGCCGCTTCACGTAATAATGAAATCACCGGCGCAAAAGATTCAAAGGGATGATGCAGCAGAATATCCTGCTTCTGCATTGCACTAAAAATATTTTCAGATTTTTTCAGTACTTTAGGAATGATGGGAGTATGCGAGTCATAACGTAAATGCGGACGTTTAAAGTTAGATAGCAAACGTGCCAGATTGACCGGGCCCGCGACTTTATAAAGCTGCTCGTCGTCCAGATCAAATTCATTCAGCAGATATTCATAAATATGCTGCGGACAATTTTCTGTCACTTCCAGACGCACGGCGCGGCCAAAACGGCGTGAACTGAGTTCGCCTTTGAGTGCCTTGGCCAGATCTTCAACATCTTCATTCAAGGCCAAATCGGCATTTCGGGTAACACGGAACTGATAACAGCCAGTCGCTGTCATCCCCGGGAACAGGTCAGAAACATGCTCATGAATAATCGCCGACAGCATCACATGATGTTCTTTTCCATCGGTCAGTTCATCCGGTAAACGCACCACGCGTGGCAGAGAACGCGGTGCAGGTACCACAGCCAGATCAATCTGACGGCCAAAGGCATCTTTCCCTTCCAGCGTGACAATAAAGTTCAGTGATTTATTCACCAGTCGCGGGAATGGATGTGCAGGGTCCAGACTGATCGGAGTGAGAACCGGCGCAACCTGCTCCTGAAAGTATTTTTTAATCCAGGCAGATTGTGCCGGAGTCAGCTCACCACGGCGCAAGAAGCAAATATCTTCCTCACGCAGTTTTGGCAAAATTTCTTCATTTAAAATACGGTACTGGCGTTCAATGGCGGCATGTGCCGTTTTAGAAATCTGTTCTAAAACCTGCTTTGGAGTCAAGCCATCCGGGCTCCGGCTTTCATTGTCCAGATCCAGCTGTTCCATCATCCCGGCGACCCGGATTTCAAAAAACTCATCCAGATTACGCGAGAAAATCAACAGGAAATTCATGCGTTCGAGCAATGGATGTAAAGGATCGACAGCCTGTTCCAGGACACGTAAATGGAAGTCTAGGATAGACAGTTCACGATTAATATAACGATCATTATATGTATATTCGGGCTGTGCTGAAGTTGTGCTGGCTGCCGTATTCATATCAAACCTATGCGGATTTAAAATTGTGCTTATCCCTCCAAGTATGCTTCAAATTGATGACAATTTCATAAAAAAAGCCCAAATAATTGGGCTTTCTCTTCAAATCATCAATTAAGGTAATTCTGCATAACGCATATAGCGCTGAATCATCCGCTTACGAGCATTTAATGCAGAGGAATTGCGATGATCTTGGAAATATTTCGGATTGGTCAAAATGGCAGCCAGAAAGATGGCTTGATCGCGGGTCAGGCTTTGTGCGGTTTTACCGAAATAATGTTTGGCCGCTGCTTCAACGCCGTAAATATTGTCCCCGAACTCGATCGAGTTTAAATAGACTTCCAGAATCCGTTCTTTCGACCACATGCGCTCCATCATCCAGGTCGCGACTGCTTCCTGACCTTTACGCACAAAGGAACGCTTGTTGACGAGGAACAGGTTTTTCGCCAATTGCTGGGAGATTGTCGAACCACCGGCCACTACACGGCCCTGATTTCTGTTTTTATTCAGCGCAGTTTGAATTCCGTCCCAGTCAAAACCATGGTGATGAATAAATTTTCCATCTTCCGCAGTGACGATGGCACGTTTCAGATTCAGGCTGATTTCGTCATAGGGACGCCACTGATGCTGAATCGCTTTGGAAGGTTCTGTCCAGTAATCAATCCGCATCATCATGGTGGTGTTCACCGGATTGGTTCGCCACCAGGCCAGACTGGCAAAGATCCACAATTGAACCAGCAGAATCACACTGACGATGACGAGCATCGTGCGGATCAGAAAGGCTTTCATGTCAGTGCGTTACTCCTGAAAATTTAATTTTTCGTGTTAAGCTTATTCGAAATATACAATCACAGCAAAAAAATAGCATGTCTGAATACTCTCCCCCTGTCGAACATCGCAAACTTGAAATGCATCTCTGGTGGATCACCGCCATTTTAATCGGGATCAATGTTGGATTATTTGGCTGGCAAGCCATGCATGGCATGGATGTTAGCCAGCCGAGTACCCGAGACGCTATTCTCTGGGGTGCCGATTATGCACCTTTAACCTATTTAGCGGAACCCATGCGCTTGTTTAGCAGCATGTTTTTTCATTTTGGCCTGATTCACCTGATGTTGAATATGTGGGCCTTGTATATTTTTGGTAGTGTTGCCGAACAGCTGTTTGGCCGGATGTATTTTATTGGCCTGTATGTGTGTGCCGGATTAATGGGCAGCCTGCTCAGTGGCTATATGAATATTCAAGACAGCTATAGCCTGATCGAAGGCGGTGTGGCCAATCCTGATTTATTGCCTGCGGTCAGTGCCGGCGCATCTGGTGCCGTGATGGGACTCGGTGCTTCACTCACGGTGCTGGCTTTATTGCCAATGCTGCCACAGCAACGTTTTATTCTGGATAAAAAAACCCTGGTGATGGTGATGGGTCTAAACCTCGCGCTGGGCTTTATGATCAGTGGAATCAACAATGCCGCACATATTGGCGGCATGCTGATGGGGGCTTTTCTCACCTTGCTCTGGTACATCGGGCAAAAAATGCAGCGTAGCCACCTGTTCAATCTGATTGCCTTGATTGTCGGGTTCGGCCTTTGTGTGCTGCTTTATCAACATAACTTGGCCTTACTCGAACCCATTCGCCCACTGTGGCAAGAGATTCTGGAAATGATGCAACAGCAACTAAAACTTTAACTCTCAGCCAGTTTAAAAATCACGGAGATGAATCTTATTGATTCATCTCACGCAAACTTTGTAAGGGTGGAATCTCTGACAGATAACTCAGGCGATAACGGCCAATCAGCGCACATAAAGAGGTCATAAAGATCGGCAGGATAATCCAGATTTCCCAATGCGGCTGAATCATTAAATCCATTTTATAACTGGCAATCGCACTGATCACTTCGGCAAACAGGCAGGAAACTATTCCGGCAAACAGCCCAATAAAACCAATTTCCAGACTCATCATGGTTTTCAGTTTCTGCTTGGAACTACCGAATGATCGTAGCAAAGCCACTTCACGTTTGCGTTCATCCATCAACAGGTTCAGACAGGCCATCAGCACCAGAAAACCGGAAATGCTGACCAGTACCGCCAGAATCGTCACGATTTGCACCAGCACATTCACAATGCGTTTGATCTCTTCCAGAATCAGGCTGACATCAATAAAGACCGTGTTGGAAAATTGCTGGATCACAGGGACCAGTTTGCCTTTATCTGTTTCCGGGACATAAAAACTGCCCAGATAACTGCCGACATTGGCATCCATGCTATTCGGTGCAAAGATAAAGAAGAAATTCGGGCTAAAACTTTCCCATTCGACGGTTCTTAGATTAACGACTTTAGCTTCCAGTATCCCTTCTGGCAGACTGAAACTGAGTTTATCTCCGATCTTGATCCCTAGCTCTTCCGCAGTATTGGCTTCGACCGATACGGTGCCGACTTGTTTTAATACCGCGTCACCACTGACAATCACATTATCTTGTGGATAGCTATTTGACTGGGTCAGATTCAGTTCACGTCTTAAGGTATTGCTGCTTTTCACCAGTTCCTCGGCAAAAGGCTGATCATTTTTGGCGACCAGACGCCCACGGACATTTGGATACAGTGGCGTGCTTTTCCAGCCATTCTGCTCAAGTTGAGCTTTCAGGTCTGGCATATCAAAAGGCGGTAAACCGTAAACGAACTGGTTCGGTGTACCTTCCGGTAACTGTTGCTGCCAGCGCTCCAGCAGATCGGTACGCAAGACTGCCAATACTGTAATCAGGCTCAAGCCCAAGGCTAAAGCCGTAATCTGCAAAGCAGTCTGAGAAGGTGTGCGTACATAGGCTGACAGATTCAGCTTCATATTACGTAGCAGTTTCAACACCCCCCATACCGTCAGATACAGCACTGCACATAATACAATAATCGCGCCAATCACCCAGGCGGTCAGCAGCAAGTTTTCAGTCAAAATCACACTAAAGATAATCAGGCTGAGCGTTCCGGTCAGCAGCATCCACAGCATGGATTGTACTGATTTTTCCTGCTGGCGAATGACCCGAATCGGTGGCGTATTCAGCAGTTGCAATAAGCTTGGCATCACAAAACCGAGTAACACTACAGCACTGGTCAGCATCGCGACCGGCAATGGGCCGAGCAACATTGCGATAGCGGAAAACTCAATCTGCAAATTCGGAATCAGCTGCAACATCAACTGTAACAGGCCATAACCCAGACTGATCCCGACCACGGTACCAATCAGCATGGCAATTAACAGTACCATCCCGAGTAAAGCCAGATAAGCCGATAGAATCTGCTGCTTGGTGGCGCCAATACAACGCATTAAGGCAATATGATCCTGATTCTGCTGCACATAACGCTGCGCGGTTAAGGCTATGGCAATCCCGCATAATAGAATGGTCAGAATATTGGCCAGTTGCAGGAAAGTGTCCAGATTGGCAATCGGCTTCATCAAGCGGGTATTGCCTTCACTGGCATTGCGTAACCTGAGACTGCTTTGCTCCTCAAACTCCTGTCCTTGTACTTCCGCTGGCGTTTCAGCCGAGCCGTTTGCTGACTTGACCTGCTGCTTGAATAAGGCTTCATATTGTTGGGTATCGTCTGGACGGCCAGCCATGAGTAAGCGATATTCAATCCGACTCCCCACCTGAATGGCATTGGTTCGTGCCACATCTGCTTGGGAAATAATCACCGTTGGTGAAAATCCGGAAAATCCAAGTTCCTGATTGGAGTCCTGTTCAATCTTCGCGGTGACTTTAAACGCCGCATCGGCAATATTGAGCTGATCCCCCAATTTGACTTTGAGCAAACCCATGGCTCGTGGACTGAGCCAGATTTCACCAGATTGAATCGACTTTTTTGCCGGTTGCACCCGCAGTTCGCCACGCAAAGGAAAAGCCTGATCAATGGCTTTGACATTGACCATGACAAACTGCGCATCGGTATAGGCCATACTGCTAAAGAAAGTGACTTCTGACTGCTTTAAATCCAGCTGCTTGGCCTGATCGCGCCACTGCTCCGGCAAAGGCTCATTATCTGAAAGCACTAGATCACCGGCCAGCATTTCTGCTGCCTGCAAGGCGACTGCATTTTGGATCTGCTCGTTACTAAACTTGAGTGCAGTAGTCGCACTGATCGCCAGCGTTAAGGCAATAATCAGCAGATAAATTCCGGTGGTTTTAAAGCTTTGCGTCAGTAAGGGACGAAATAATGGATTCATTTCATCCTCCACTCGGATGTTCAATCAGCTCGCCATTCAGCAGTTCAAAATGTCGCTGACACTGCTGCGCCAGTTTGCGGTCATGCGTGACCAGCACCAAAGTCGTCCCCAGTTCCCGGTTCAGTTGAAACAGCAATTGTTCAATTTCTTTGGCCGTTTCACCATCGAGATTGCCTGTAGGTTCATCGGCAAAAATGATTTTTGGTTCACTGACCAGTGCACGAGCGATGGCTACACGCTGTTGTTCACCGCCAGATAGGACTTTTGGCGTTTGCTGCGCCTGTCGATCCAGACCCACTTTATGCAACAGAGCCAAGGCTTTTTGCTCGGCTTCTGCATATTTAAAGCCGGGCTGCAGGCGCAGTGGCAGCATTACATTTTCAAGTGCAGTCAGGTGCGGTAAGAGCTGAAAAGACTGAAAGACAAACCCGATATTTCTTAAACGTACCAGTGCACGTTGTTCTTCATCCAAGCTAGAGACCGATTCGCCACAAACCATAAGCTGACCTGAACTCGCCTGATCCAGTGTCGCCAGAATACCCAGTAATGTGGATTTTCCGGAACCGGAACGACCGGTAATTGCCACTTGTTCTCCGGCCTGAATATCCAGATCAAGATCCTCAAAAATGGTGAGCTGTTTTTGTGAAAGTTGTATCTTTTGTGTCAATTTCTGGGCAGAAATAATAGCCTGTGGCATGATGGTCGAATCGTTGCTGCTTTGAATCATACGTGTCCTATATGAAAGATCTTAATCAGAAAACTCGGCTATTGCCTTACTTTTTTTTGCTCAGTCTGTGCCTGATACCACTCGGGGTCTCAGCAAAGACAATTATGATTTTAGGTGATAGTTTAAGTGCAGGTTATGGTATCCAGCCCCAGCAGGGTTGGGTACATTTATTACAAAAGCGTTTAGAGCAACAGTATCCGAAACAGCATAAAGTGGTCAATGCAAGTGTCAGTGGCGAAACCACCAGCGGAGCACTGGCCAGACTACCTAAACTGTTACAGACGCATCGTCCAGACCTTGTGGTGATTGAGTTAGGTGGCAATGATGGCTTGCGTGGACAACCACCGCAAATGATTCAAAAAAATTTAGCCAGCCTGATTCAGCAGAGCCAGAAAGCCAAGGCCAAGGTCATTGTATTTGGCATAAAGATGCCGCCTAATTACGGGCAGGCCTATAGCAAGGCGTTTGAAAATAATTATAAAGTGGTCAGTCAGCAATATAAGGTGGAATTATTGCCTTTCTTTATGCAAGGTGTCGCCGGTAATAAAACCCTGATGCAAAAGGATCTGATTCATCCAAATGCCAAAGCACAGACGATTCTGTTAAATAATGCTTATCCATATATTAAAGGCGCTTTATAAAGCGCCTTTAACTTATTTTAGAATGTATTTAGATGAATCGTGATTAGAAATCGAAGAATGTCACTTCACCAGTTTCCAGTGAATATTCAGCACCGACGACTTTTAATTTTCCTTGTCCAATCAGGTTTTCCAGAACGGCTGAACCATGACGCAACTGATTCACCGAAGCAAATACATTGGAACGTACCGCATGCTTGGATAATTTTGCCAAGTCGTTTTTCAGTTCAGTTTGCATTAAGGTTTCAACTGAAGGACGTACGCGGTTCACAATCGACATCAGGTTTGCCGATGGCGGGCAATCCGGGCACATCAAGGTATCAATAGTCGCTTTAATCGCACCACAGTGACTGTGACCTAACACCACCACAATCGCGCAATCATAACGTGCCGCGGCAAATTCAACACTGCCGACCTGTGAGGGTGCAACAATATTACCTGCAACACGAATCACAAAAAGATCGCCGAGACCCTGATCAAAAACCATTTCGGCTGGAACGCGCGAATCTGAACATCCCAAGACAATCGCAAACGGATTCTGATCCTCTGCCATTTCTGCGCGCTGTTGGTGGCTAAGTTGTTTTGGATGCGTGGTATCGCCACTGACAAAACGTTGGTTACCCTGTCTAAGACGTTCTAAAGCTTCTTGAGCTGTGAGCATTCTTTTCTATCACCGATGGTTTTAGTTGCAATATCTTACTGCCAGTTTTTTTGAATGTCACTTGCAAAAAATCTTAGCTGATTAAATTTTTAGCATTTATCTAATTTCATTTCTGCAGGTAATTTATGCGCAATACATCACATTTTCCAGTCATTTAATGTAATTCAACAAAAAACTAATGGGTGACAAGCGCAAAGATTGATTTAAAATAGAGTGAAGAATAATGTTTTTATTTGAATGAAAATTGCAAATTTATAACATGGAAGTATTTTGATTGAGCAATTTGCTCACTGGGTTTGTTTTGGGGAATGGCCAATGAAGAAAATAATAAAATTGCGCTCGAAAATGATCTGTTCAGCCGTAGTTGCCTTAAGCATGGCATTACCGGGCCTGACACATGCTCAAATACTGTTTAGCCAGAAAAATGAAACATCTGCCAAAGTCTTGCAGCAGCATCTGTTGCAGGAACGCAGCCTTGCCGGTCTCAAATCCAAGACCCTCAAAATTGGCGAGGTCACCTGGAGTTATAGCGAAGGCGGTGCCAAGAACAAACCATCCATTCTACTGATTCATGGTCTGGCCGGCACGCGCGACAACTGGAACCGGGTCGCCCAGTTTCTGACGCCCTATTATCATGTCATTATTCCGGATCTGCCAAGCAACGGCGACACCAAAGTTCCGGACAATTTTGATGTTTCTGTGCCCAATGTGACCTCTCAACTGCGTTTGTTCCTTGAAACCTTAAATGTGGACGAAAATTTACACATTGCCGGCCACTCTCTGGGTGGATCGATTGCTACGGTGTATGCTTCACAATATCCTTTCGATACGCAAAGTCTTTTTTTAATCAATAGTGCTGGTCTTTACAAAATGGGGAATACGCCCTATACCAAAGACCCACAAGCCTTAAAAGATCTGATCGTCAGCAAACCCGGTGATCTGCAAGATGTTTCCAAACAGCTGATGCAGAACCCGCCGGTGATTCCTTATCAGCTACGACATGCACAGGAAAAACTGCTGATTTCACGCGCTGAACAAACCAGCAAATCGATTGATCAGGTGGTGATGCTAAACCGGATTTATACACCGGAAACCTTTGCCCGCCTGACGCGCACGGTTGAAGCACCCACCTTGATTTTATGGGGCAGACAGGATCGGATCATTAATGTCGAAGTGGTCAAAGAACTACATGCCCTTCTGAAACGTGCCGAAAAACCTGTGATTTTAAATAATGTCGGGCATATGCCGATTCTTGAAGCAGAAAAACAGGTTGCACAACATTATTTACCTTTTCTGGCCAAGACGCAGACCCTAAAAAACCCGCTTGCTGATAAACTCATTCCTTTAAATTAAGTTTCAGAGATGCTATGCAGAAACACCCGATGATTGAGCAGTTGATCGATGCTCAACTTGATTTTCTCGATCAGGCATTTTCTCAATCTGAAACGATTCAAAGCGAGTTTCATGCATTTTATTTGTGGTTGCGTAAACAGACTCTGAAAGAGCTGTGGAGCTGTGAACTGATCAATCAGCTTTTACAAAAACAGATTCTGGGTACTGTAGCCAGCAGCTTTCTGATTGAACAGATTGCCGAGCATATCCGTTTTGCATTGGTGCATCCGGCCAATGATACCACCACGATTGCCGATCTGATTCCAGTCCTGACCGTCGATAAAATCGCCCAGTATGTGGCCAGCAAAAGTGGCCATCGTCAGCGTCTGATTAAAACCGTCGTGAATAATCCGGCATTTTCAGCCATGATTACCCAATTGATCCAGCATTCCATTCAGGATTATCTGGATAACTCCATGATTGCCAAAAGCGTACCCGGGGTTTCCCGCTTTATGAAAATGGGCAAATCGGTACTGGAAAATGTCACCGATACCAACCTCGATAGCACCATTGCGCGTTATCTGCAAAAAAATATTCTAAAGCTCAGCCAGATGAGTGAGCATGTGCTGAACCAGCATTTTGACGACGAGAAACTCTATCATTTTCAGGCCAATCTCTGGCATAAAATCAAAGACATGCCAGTATCGGTCTTGAAGAATTATATTGAGCTGCAGGACCTGAATCAGACAGTCGGCTTAGGTCATGACATCTGGGATCACATACGCCAGACGGACTATCTGCAGCAGCAAGTGCATGACGGAATTCATACCTGGTATGTCCGCAATCAGGAACATACTTTTGATCAGTTATTACGTGACCTGAATATTGATGAAGCGCTAATTCAGAATGAATTACAGCAACTGCTCAGCCCGGTAATCCAGCAGATGGTTTCTCAAGGCCATTTACGTGAACGCGCACGCAAATATCTGGAACAATTTTATTATCATGAAGATACTTTAAAAATCCTTAAAATTTAAATAAAAAAGCCGCTTTATAGCGGCTTTTTTATTTTCTTGTGTGCTTAGAATTTTGCATTCAGGCTGATACCGTAACGGCGGCCATCCAATAGTTGATCACCATCAATATCTTCAGCTTTTTCATCCAGTAGGTTATAGACACCAAATTTACCAGTCAAATTCGGACTGAATTTATAGTTAAAGCCGACATCTACAAATTGGTAACCTGGATTTGGCTGAGCTATCGAAGTACGGCTCAAGTATGCAGAGGTTTCAGAACGTTGGTGCAAGCGGCTCCATACATTGAGTGCATCATTTAGCTCATAATCCACACCAATATTAAACATGTGTTCCGGCATCTGGTTCAGCGGCTGACCTTTAAAAGCACCCGATCTAAACTCTGAATCGGTATAGGTATAGTTTGCAGTCAATGTTGTGTAGTCATTCAGACTGGCTTCTACGGTTGCTTCTATACCGCGAATTTCTGCTTCATCCACATTAATCCGTTCACTAATAAAGTAGAATGGAATATCCCCTTCGAAACATTTCCAATTCTTCCAGTTATTACGGTTTGTTGTGGTGCCATCAGTATCGGTTTCACAGGCACGAACTTCCGTAATACGATCTTCATATTTAGTGATAAAGCCAGTCAGCGATGTATTGATATAATCATTTTTCCAGTTGAAACCTAATTCAGTGGATACGCTTGATTCAGGCTCCAAGTCCGGATTGGAACGAATAATGCCACGGCCTGTTGCTAAGGGTGAACCACCGCCACCCGTGACGCTATAGAAACCTTCTGTGGCTGCACGAATATCAGGCTGTTTATAACCTGTAGCCACACCACCTTTTACTACAAAGTTATCATTTACCGCGTACACCCCATACAGTCGTGGCGATAAATGGCCACTATAGTTTTCATCATGATCATAACGTAAGCCGGCGGTTAAGTCGAAACGATCCGTAATACTCCAGGTGTCTTCAAGGAAAGCGGCAGCAGACCAACGTGTTAATTCACTAAATTCAGGTGCATTAGGATTCCGGTTAGTCGCTTTATCGACCAGTTTTTCATCTTTAAGATATCCCCCGAATGACAGCGTATGATCACCTAAGGCTAAGTTCCATTGACTGTTCGCTGTCCAAGTATCCAGGGTAATCCCTTTGGTGCCGAGTTCCGTATTGCCACGATCTGGATTTTTTGAATTTTCATATTGAATATAAGATGAACTGTCTAAGTTATCGCTATAACGGCCATTATGGGTTAAGGAATAAACATTACGATAATTACGCGAGAATGAATCTGCAGCACCTTGAGCAGGTGCTACCGTTTCCCCTACAGACGTAGTTGATTCCTGCTGCACGAAATTAGCTTCAACTTGTACATCATGATCATCATTAATGGCATAAGTCAGGCGTGAATTTAAGCTTTCACGTTCCGTGCCACGAAAACCGCCAACATAACGGTCTTCATTACGTTCCTGCTTATTGACTGCCAGTTGCAAACCAAGCTTATCTGCAATTAAAGGACCAGCAAGATATGCAGAAGCATTTTTAATATCACCTGAACGGCTACTGTCCTGAATCGTGGTTCCCAATTCAACATTGCCAGACCATTCATCCGACACTTTTTTGGTAATAATATTCACTACACCGCCCATGGCATCTGTACCATAAAGTGTAGAAGCTGGACCACGGATCACTTCAATACGTTCAATTGCTGAAATAGGTGGCAGAATATTTTTCTCAAAACCTCCATCGTCTCCATTCGGATTGACATCCTTGCCGTACTGACGCTTACCATCGACCAGAAACAAAGTATAGTTTGAACTCATACCACGAATACTGATGGTCTGTGCAGAACCTGCACCTGAAACCACTACCCCGGGCGTATTACGCAGTACATCAGTAATGTCGTTATATTCACGTTTATCTAATTCTTCACGATCAATCACGGTAATGGAAGCTGGTGCTTTAGCCAAATCTTGCTCATAACCTGTTGCGGTCACCACAATCGTTTGCAATTTAGTCGCTTCCGCCTGTGGAACAACAGCTTCGACTGCAAATGCATTACCCGTCATGAGTGAAGTTACAGCAAATGCCAAAGTGGTTTTTAAGAATGGCTTATTCATACCTTGCGCGCCCCAATATTTATGAAGAAATCATGTTTATTCGGTTGCGAAGTGTAACAGCTTTCTACTCAAATTCAATTGCTATTGATAATTATTATCATTAATATTTACTAAATTTTAAGCCAGATATAAAAAAACCTCGAAAGTTCGAGGTTTTTTTATATGCTATAAATGAACTGTTATATAGAACAGCTTATTTCATATACGCACCTTCAGACTGACTATGATCCGTTTCATCAACGACATTCATCAATTCAGGAATATGCTGTTTTAGCGTTGTTTCTACGCCTTGTTTCAAGGTGATATCAATCGCTGAACAGCCCTGGCAACCACCACCAAATTTAAGTACAGCGGTTAAACCTTTTTCAGGGTCTTCTTTGACTTCAACCAGTGCACAGTTACCGCCATGGCCTGCCAGACCCGGGTTAATTTCAGACTGCAAGACATAGGTAATACGCTCTTCTACCGATGCATCTGGCCCCACGCGTGGCACTTTAGAGTTCGGCGCACGGAAGGTCAACTGACCACCAAAACGGTCTTTGTTGTAGTCAATCACGGCATCGAGTAAATACGGAATAGATGGCGAGTCGATAAAAGCAGGGAAATCAGGATATTCCTGCTTATAATCTGTCGGTACAACTTCATCAGGTGCACTATAGGCCATGCAACATTCAGCGCGAGGAGTACCTGGATGCTCTACAAAAACACGCACACCAATACCCGGGGTGTTCTGTTTATCCAGTAGATCCTTTAAATACTCTTGTGCTGTTGGTGTAATCAATAAGTTGGGAATTTCACCAACAACTGGAGTGCTGCTGTTCTCAGTCGACATAACAATAATTTCCTCAAGCTCAAGCGACCATTTTAACTGAAGATGCGGGGTAATTTTTAAAAATCAACTAAAATTGTCGGATTTATTATAAAAGTACAACTTTAGCTTAATTTTAATGGCATGATAATTGGCAAATAGGCACCCTTAGAATCATTTATATGCTTGATTTACCTTTTAATCATACCGTGACCATTATTCTGATCACCTGTATTGTGTCATTTATTGCTTTCTCCAAAGAGACGGTGATGAATCGCCTGATTTTCTGGCCACCGGCACTGCAACGTGGACAATATGACCGCTTTATTACGCATGGCTTTATCCATGCGGATGGAGCTCATCTCTTGTTTAACATGATTACCCTGTTCTTCTTCGGCAGCGTGATTGAAAGCTTTTATCGTCAATATCTGTATGACCTGGGTTTTATCCTGTTTTACCTCGGTGGTCTGATCGCAGCGATTCTGCCAAGTTACCTGAAGCATAAAAATGATGCGCGCTGGGCCAGTCTCGGCGCTTCCGGTGCAGTCTCGGCTGTACTTTTTGCCTATATTCTGTTTGAACCTTGGAAGTTGATCTTTGTGTTCTTCATTCCGGTTCCTGCCATTATTTTTGCTGTGCTGTATGTAGCTTATAGCATCTGGTCAGGCAAAAAAGGCAATAGCAACATTAATCACAGCGCGCATTTATGGGGAGCGGCTTACGGGGTGGTCATGACGATTATTCTGGAGCCACGCCTGATTCCGCATTTCCTGAATAAACTGATGCAGGTTCCGTTTTAATCAGGTTTTTTAAATATTGAAGGAATAAAGCCACATATGAGTTAAGCCTCATATTTCTACTGAAAATGGATAAGAGAGCTACTGCTCTCTTATTCGTTTGAAACATCTCGTAATATATTAGAAAGTGATGATGTCACTTAATGCCAATCTTGGACTGAATTTTGCAGCGATAATATATACATCTGTATATTAATTACTGTCATTCTCGAGATATTTTGCATGTCCATTACACCAGACGGTCTTCAATTTCCTCTTCAGTCTCCGCAACAAAAACCAAGTAGCTCCAAAGCAGGACGCGCGATCATCGCAGCAGCCTTAGCCAATGTCGATTCACACAGTTCTCAACAGGCACAATCAGAAAAAAACTGGCGCAAACACTACACAGTACATTTTAAGCAACTGGTCGAACAGGGACTGAGTTCTCCTGAAGCCAGCTTGAAAATTGCTGAAGATGGATTGGCAAAGGCCCATCAGACTTTTGAATTTTACCGTGATGGTCAAAAGTATGTATTACAAGATGCTTTAACTCTGCCCGCAGGTCAGTTGCATACCTTCAAGCTGACAGGTAATAGCAAATCGGCACCAGAATGGTATGTGCCTTACCACGGTCAAAAGCTGCAAGGTGATGCCTTATTGGAGCAGATTGAGCGCTGGGAAAGCCAAGGCATCGTGGAAACCAGTCATGCCAATGCCCTGCGTGAATGTGTGGTACATCCTGAATGGTTTGACTTGTCAGATCGGACGGCGGTGCTGTTTGGTGCAGCATCTGAAGCCGGTCCTCTGACCTGGCTGGCGAAATGGAAAGCCAATATTGTAGCGATTGATCTGCCGAATACCCGTGTATGGGGCAAGATTGTTGATACCATCAACCAAGGCAATGCCACGCTGTATGCGCCATGTACTGAAGACCTGCCTACTGATACTTCACTTGATATTTTAAAAGAAAAACTGGGGGCGAATTTGCTGACCCAGATTCCTGAAATTGCCAAATGGTTATTACAGTTCGAGCAGGATCTGGATCTGGCTGCAATTGCCTATCTGGATGGTGAAAAGCATGTTCGGGTCTCCATGGCGATGGATGCCATCATGCAGCATGTCAGCCAGCAAAAAGCTAATACCAGCCTGATGTACATGTGTACGCCGACCGATGTTTATGCGGTTCCGAGTGAAGTGATTGAAGCGTCAAAAGTAAAATATACTGAACGCTCCAAGGCACAGGCAATCATCTCCAAAGGTGTTTCCACTTTAAGCCGCAAACATTTTTTCCAGAAAAATGCGCATGAACTGATTCAGTCTGGTGATCAGGCATATGGCATTTGTGACTGTCTAGTAGTTGAACAAGGCCCGAACTATGCGCTGGCAAAACGTATCCAGCAATGGCGTGCCACCTTGGCTCGCGCTCAAGGCCAACGGGTCAGTATCAATATTGCGCCTTCGACGACCACCTATTCCGTGACCAAGAATCCGCTATTAAAAGCCGCATTTAACGGTGCCAGCCTGTTTGATGTTGAAGCTTTCGCGCCTGAAACCACCAATGCGATTATGGCGGCACTATGGATTCATGATCTGCGTAATCCGGAATCGGTGGCCAATCCTGAAGTAAAACTCAACCATCCGCTTGAATTGATGATGCATGGCGCGAATCATGGTGGTTTGTGGCGGGTTGCTTATCTGGCGCGTACTGCATTGCCTTTTGCTGCGCTGTATGGTTTTGCAACGGAGAAGTTGCCAAAAGGATTATTAAGTAAGTTGAAGAAGTAATTTAGTTCCTTCTTTCGAGACTTCTTCTACGTTAGATAAACTTTTATTTAATGTTTATCCCCTCACCCTTGCGAAGCAGTGCTTCTCATCTCCCAAAGGGAGAGGGAGCTTCCCCAATGGATTCAAATGAGTATTAAGCATCTAAAGAAACGTTTTTTAATAAAATGAATACTATTCAAATTAAACTCGCTTTATTTGAATAAATAATGTAATTCCCTCTCCTGAGCAAGTTTTAAAGCACCGCTTTTAAATCGAAGCGCAAGTGAGGGTCAGAGAGAGGTAAAAATCACCTATAAAAAAAGCTGCTCTAGAGCAGCTTTTTTTATGTCTAAATAACTTAGAACACTTTTAACAGTACCCAATACAAACCGCCTGACAGGCAGATCGTTGCTGGCAAGGTAAATATCCAAGCAGACAGAATAGTTTTCACCATCTGGAAGTTCAGACCTGACTTGTTCGCCACCATGGTACCTGCTACTGCAGAGTTCAATACATGGGTAGTAGATACCGGCATACCAAAGCCATCTGCCGCCGCAATGGTCGACATCGCAACAAGTTCGGCAGACATACCCTGACCATAAGTCATATGCTGTTTACCAATACGCTCACCGACAGTCACGACAATACGCTTCCAGCCGACCATCGTACCCAGACCGAGTGCCAAGGCTGTCGCCACTTTTACCCAGGTCGGGATGTATTGCAGGAATGAATCCAGATTGTCACGGTATTCATCCACTGTTTTTTCCTGCGCAGCACTCATTGCCGGTAAAGCTTCTGCTTTATCCAGACGCTTAAATGCTGTAGTGCTCAGATACATGTCATTACGGAATTCAGATACTTGAGCTTCAGGAACATCCTTGATGCTGGTATAGCTACCGACTTTCTCACCCAGATGATCCGTCAAGCTTGCCAATGCAGGCACGACTTCAGGGGTAATTTCCTTGGTCTGAATGTACTTGGTAATGACATCACGGGCTTGTTCATCCGGAATATCCTGATGATTTGGATAGATCACATCCGCTGTTTGTGCAGATAACTGACCAAAAGATTGAATATGTTGTGCATCCAGATTCTTGTTCAGCGAGTACGCCAACGGTACACAGCCGATCAGAATCAGCATGATCAGGCCCATACCTTTTTGACCGTCATTTGAACCATGGGCAAAACTCACCCCAGTACAGGTAAAGATCAGCATGGCACGAATCAATGGTGGCGGTGGCTTGTTACCTTCAGGTGGCTGGAACAATTCCAGTTGACGCTTGAAGATTTTTTTCACCAGCAGGAACACAATTGCAGCAAATGCAAAACCGATTAAAGGCGAGAATAATAGCGCCTTACCGACTTTCATGACTTGCTCCATGTCTATACCTGAAGCGCCAGTACCGGCATTCAGAATATAGTTCATGATGCCCACACCCAGAATCGAACCGATCAGGGTATGTGAACTGGATGCCGGAATACCGAGGAACCAGGTTCCCAGATTCCAGAGAATTGCCGCGATCAGCATGGCAAAAACCATGGCAAAACCTGCTCCGGAGCCGACATTCATGATCAGCTCGACTGGCAATAACGCAATAATGCCGTAAGCGACCGCACCACTGGCGACCATAACCCCAAGGAAATTACAGAAGCCGGCCCACATCACTGCGACAGGAGCTGAAAGTGCATTGGTATAAATGACTGTGGCCACAGCATTGGCGGTATCGTGAAAGCCATTGACGAACTCAAAGCTCAACGCAATAAAAAGTGCCGTCGCTAACAAAATAACTGAATACAAGCCCAAGGCCGGTACATGCGCTAAATCTGCAGACAACTGGAAGCCGATATAAATCAGCGTAGTGATAATAAGAGTCAGGAACACCGGCATAAAGAATTTCGGTGTTGGCACATGAACATTGGTCGACTTTTGGGAAGCCGACCCGTGTGCTGAATCTACGGGAGTTTGATTAGGATTCATGCAAGCAGGAATAGAGGATTCAAGAATCCCCATATTGTTCAGTTAAATTGTGACAATTATATGACAAACTGCTGTCATATGAAGCAATTATTTGGATTTTCTTGCTGCTATTCGTCCTGTTTAATTCCGACTAAAATACTAGATTTTGATTTTATATATCAATTACTTAAGAGAGGATTCCAGCTTATTTAAGCTTAGCAACCGCACATATTTTGCTACCAAAACGATTCATGCCCTACCTGTCATCAAGCAGAGCAAAAGTTTCATTTGCACAGCATAAGCCATCAATATGACAATTTCATGAATGAAAGCATCAGCTTAATTTTCTGATCCTGTTTCTTGTCTGTAAGGCATCGAATCAGATTCGAGATTGCATTATTTTCTGATCCGCATGTTAAAACTTGTTGTTTTTCTAGATGACTTATCAAATTTTCATATCATGCTTATCCATCATTCTGAGCAATCTCAGCAGAAATCAGCCAACTAATCTGCTAAGATTAGCGTCGTTTTTTTTGATTTCTGCTGAGAAAGTTTGAATGTCTACACTTACCACTTTAAAAGAACTTCTTGCCAAAAGAATTTTAATTATCGATGGTGCGATGGGTACCATGATCCAGCGCCATAAACTGGAAGAAGCCGATTATCGTGGTGAGCGTTTTGCTGACTGGGCCTATGATCTCAAAGGTAATAATGATTTGCTGGTGCTGACTCAGCCACAAATCATTCAAGGCATTCATGAAGCTTACTTGGAAGCTGGCGCCGACATTATTGAAACCAACACCTTTAACGGTACCCGCGTTTCAATGTCGGATTACCACATGGAAGATCTGGTTCCCGAGATTAACCGTGAAGCAGCGCGTCTGGCCAAAGAAGCCTGTGCCAAATATTCAACGCCTGAAAAACCACGCTTTGTAGCCGGTGTGATTGGTCCGACATCGCGTACCACTTCTATTTCTCCAAACGTGAATGATCCGGCGTTCCGTAACATCACTTTTGATGCACTCAAAGTTGACTATATTGAATCGACCAAGGCCTTGATCGAAGGTGGTGCAGACATCATCCTGATCGAAACTGTGTTCGATACTTTAAATGCCAAAGCTGCCATCTTTGCAGTAAAAGAAGTCTTTAAAGAATTAGGCTATGAACTGCCAATCATGATTTCAGGTACGATCACGGATGCATCAGGTCGTACATTGACTGGTCAAACCGCTGAAGCCTTCTGGAACTCGATGCGCCATGCAGAGCCGTTATCTATCGGCTTTAACTGTGCCCTAGGTGCAGATGCGATGCGCCCACACGTGAAAACCGTGTCTGACGTTGCCGATACCTTTGTTTCAGCACATCCAAACGCTGGCTTGCCAAATGCCTTTGGTGGTTATGATGAAACACCTGAAGAAACTGCGGCCTTCATTAAAGAATTTGCTGAAAGTGGCTTAATTAATATTACCGGTGGTTGCTGTGGTACTACGCCGGATCATATCCGCGCGATTGCAAATGCTGTTGCAGGCATTACCCCTCGTCAAATTCCTGAAATTGAACCGGCGTGTCGTTTAAGCGGTTTAGAGCCATTTAACATCACCAAAGATTCACTGTTTGTGAACGTGGGTGAACGTACCAACGTCACCGGTTCGAAAAAATTCCTGCGTCTGATTCGTGAAGAAAACTTCGCCGAAGCGCTTGATGTTGCCCGTCAACAGGTTGAAGCCGGTGCACAAATCATTGACATCAACATGGATGAAGGTATGCTCGATTCACAAGGTGCGATGGTGCATTTCCTGAATCTGATTGCTTCTGAGCCGGATATTTCACGTGTACCAATCATGCTGGATTCTTCTAAATGGGAGATTATCGAAGCAGGCCTGAAATGTGTGCAAGGTAAAGCCGTGGTGAACTCGATTTCCCTGAAAGAAGGTCATGACGAGTTTGTCGAACGTGCCCGCCTCTGCCGTCAATATGGTGCTGCGGTGATCGTGATGGCATTTGATGAAGATGGTCAGGCCGATACAGCTGCGCGCAAAAAAGAAATCTGTAAGCGTTCATATGATGTTCTGGTGAATGAAGTGGGCTTCCCCTCTGAAGATATTATCTTTGACCCGAACGTCTTTGCGATTGCGACCGGTATTGAAGAACACAACAACTATGGCGTGGACTTTATTGAAGCGACTGGCTGGATTAAACAGAACCTGCCAAATGCGATGATTTCTGGTGGTGTGTCGAACGTATCGTTCTCGTTCCGTGGTAACGAACCGGTACGTGAAGCGATTCACTCGGTGTTCCTGTACCATGCCATTCAGCAAGGCATGACTATGGGTATTGTAAATGCCGGTCAGATGGCGATTTACGATGACATCGATAAAGAATTGAAAGAAGCGGTTGAAGATGTTGTTTTAAACCAGAACCAGGGTGAAAGCGGTCAGGAAGCAACCGAAAAACTACTTGCGGTTGCTGAAAAATACCGTGGTCAAAGTGGTACGCAAAAAGCCGAAGAAAATCTGGAATGGCGTAATGAGTCTGTTGAAAAACGGCTTGAATATGCATTGGTAAAAGGCATCACGACTTATATCGACCAGGATACTGAAGAAGCTCGTTTAAACTCTACACGTCCACTGGATGTGATTGAAGGTCCATTGATGGCGGGTATGAACGTAGTCGGCGATCTGTTCGGTGCCGGTAAAATGTTCTTGCCACAAGTAGTCAAATCTGCACGTGTGATGAAACAGGCTGTAGCGTGGTTGAACCCGTTCATTGAGGCCGAGAAAACCCAAGCTGAAGCTAAAGGTAAAATCCTGCTGGCTACGGTGAAAGGTGATGTACACGACATCGGTAAAAACATCGTTGGCGTAGTATTAGGCTGTAATGGTTATGACATCGTGGATCTGGGCGTGATGGTGCCATGCGAGAAGATTCTGCAAACTGCGATTGATGAAAAAGTCGATATCATCGGTTTGTCTGGTCTGATCACGCCGTCTCTGGATGAAATGGTCTTTGTTGCCAAAGAAATGCAGCGCAAAGGCTTTAACATTCCACTGATGATTGGTGGTGCGACGACTTCTAAAGCGCATACCGCAGTGAAAATCTCACCGCAATATCATAATGATGGCGTGCTTTATACCGCGGATGCTTCGCGTGCTGTGGGTGTAGCAACGCAGTTGCTCTCTCCTGAAATGAAACCAAAACTTTTGGCTGACTATGCAGCGGATTATGAAAAAATTCGTACCCGTCTTGCGAACAAGCAACCGAAAGCGGCGAAATTGTCTTATCAAGAGTCAGTCGAAAACGGCTTCAAGATCGATTTCGACAAGAATGCACCGGTTAAACCAAACTTCATTGGTTCAGAAACCTTTACCAATTATCCGCTTGAAGCTTTGGTGGAATATTTTGACTGGACACCGTTCTTTATTTCCTGGAGTCTAGCGGGCAAATTCCCGAAAATCCTAGAAGATGAAGTGGTGGGTGAAGCCGCGCGTGACTTGTATGAACAAGCACAAGCAATGCTGAAAGACATTATCGAAAACAAACGTTTCGATGCGCGTGCAACCTTCAGTATTTACCCTGCAAACCGTGTCGCAGCAGATACCGTTGCGGTGACTGATGCAAATGGCAATGTAACACACAGCTTTGAGCACCTTCGTCAGCAGTCTGACAAAGTCACAGGTAAAGCAAACTACTCTTTGGCTGACTTTATTGCCCCTAAAGATGTGGCGCAGGATTACTTGGGTGGTTTTACCGTGTCGATCTTTGGTGCGGAAGAACTTTCTCAAGAATACAAAGCCAAAGGTGATGACTATAACGCGATTATGGTTCAAGCTTTGGGCGACCGTTTTGCAGAAGCATTTGCAGAACACTTGCACCAACGTATTCGTAAAGAGTTCTGGGGCTACCAGGCAGACGAACAGCTTTCTAATGAAGAATTGATCAAAGAGAAATATGTCGGTATTCGTCCTGCACCGGGCTACCCTGCTTGTCCTGAACATTCTGAAAAAGCGCCGCTGTTTGATTGGTTAGGTACGACTGATAAGATCGGAACTTACTTAACTAGTAGTTTTGCAATGTGGCCACCTTCATCAGTCAGTGGTTTCTACTATGCAAACCCTGAAACTGAATACTTTAACGTGGGTAAAATCTCTGGCGATCAGTTGGAAGATTATGCGAAGCGTAAAGGTTGGACGTTAGATGAGGCGAAACGTTGGTTAGCGCCGAATTTGGATGATTCTGTGGTTTAATCCCCCTCCTTGCGAAGCGATGCTTCTCACCTTTGATAAAGGGGAAGAATCCATTCGTATCGAATATGAAAAATCCCCTCTTATGAGGGGATCTTTAACTGAATCAGGCAAAATTTACTTAATTTAAGATAAAAATGAGTATAAACAGCACCAAATTCGCTATTAACATTGTTTCTAATTTTAAAAAAAACAATAATCTGAATAAGATCAAAGGGGGAGAAATTGCTCTTTTTCGCTCACTACTTTGGTCTTTTAAAAATGCTACTCAGAAAAATGTATATATAGAAGAACATCACGGAACTAATCATCAGGTTACATTCACAGGTAATGGTACTTACGCTCGATCCTCTGCCAGATGTGAGTTATCCGATCTTCTTCTTATTTCATTTAACTCAAGAGAAGCTAGATTAACTTATTTACAGGCAAAGTATGAGAATACAATAGTATCCGATGTTCAAACTCATAAATGGAAAGCCAACCTAGAGCAGTGGTTTTTATTAAATCAATTACCACTAATAAAAGGCTATGGCAAATTCAACCCTCCTGCTGATTTATTAAATTCTGCTAAACTAAAATCGATTGGTTCATTTGGTTTTTTCCATAAAGATTTATCTGGGGACTTTGATCTATATTATGCAAGTGCAGAACATTTATCTTTACCAATCACTTATACTCAAAGATCAGGAAAATTATTTGTTAATCGAACTTCTTTGAACTCGCATTTATTACGTCAATTTGTTGGATTTTCAGAAAAAGAATGCTTAGAAGCTACTAGTTTACATAATTTTTTAGTTCAACTATATAACTTACAAGTGGGTACCCCTATACACATTAATAATTCAATCTCTAGATGGATTATTAGTAATTTAAAATCTCTTCCTAATTCATCATTGGTTAATGATTTACTAAAAGTTATCGATATAAATCATGATACTCCTTTAGATAATCAAATTCCTAAAAACTTTAACTACGAATTAAATTTTGGTGCAAAAAAAATCCTACTAATTCGAGTTAATGATGAAAGTATATTTTAAATTTATTTTCAATCACCAAATTGGCAGCAGGACAGTAAAAATCCACAATGTAATTCAAAATCGGCTTTTGCCTATAAAACTGTAAACCCAAGATTTGCTTGTTACGAAGCCGTGACCACAACAACTTTTCAGCGTCGGTCATGTTATTGCGTAAATCTCGCGAGGCTTGTTTTAAATTTTTATTGTAGGGTTTCATTTTTTATTCTCTTTTTTGAATCTCCCCTAGCCCCTCTTTAGAAAAGGGGGACTTCATGAATCCAAAGCCACCATCCAATTCGCGACAAGTCCCCCTTTAACAAAGGGGGATTTAGGGGGATTCTTATCATAAATATATACATCAAAAACCGCCCCTTTTCTAACCCATCAAACCCTAAATCATCCGTTTTTACATTTTTAATTCAGCAATCTCAATAACTTTCCATAATAATAAGACTTTAGACATCTCCCAGAATACGTGAAGGCCCTCCTCCATGAAAAAACTCCTCAACAACCCTGAAAACCTGGTTGTCGAAATGTGCAAAGGCTTTGTACTAGCACACCCTGAACTGAGCTTTAACGAATCTTATAAAATCATCTCAAGAAAAGAAAAACACAACAATGTTGCACTGATCAGTGGCGGTGGTAGCGGTCACGAACCAGCACATGCAGGCTTTGTTGGTGCAGGCATGTTAGATGCTGCCGTATGTGGCGATGTCTTTGCCTCACCTTCGCAAATTCAGGTCTATAAAGCACTCCAACACGTCGCAACAGACAAAGGCGTGCTCATGATCATTAAAAACTATTCTGGCGATATGATGAATTTCCAGAATGGTGCAGCTTTAGCTATAGAAGATGGCATTAAAGTCGATTATGTAAAAGTAGCAGATGATATTGCAGTCAAGGACAGCCTCTACACGGTCGGCCGTCGTGGCGTGGCGGGTACTGTATTTGTACATAAAATTGCAGGTGCAGCAGCGTCAAAAGGTTTAGAGCTTGCGGAAGTCAAAGTTGTGGCTCAAAAAGCAGCGGATAACGTGATTAGTCTTGGTTTCGCCTATAGCTCGTGTACCGTTCCTGCCAAAGGCACACCCACCTTCACCTTGGCGAATGATGAAATGGAATACGGCGTCGGCATCCACGGCGAACCCGGCATTCGTCGTGAAAAAATCCTGCCATCCAAGGAGCTGGCACAACGTATTGTCGATGACCTATTCCTCGATCGTCCTGACATGCAAGAAGTTGCTGTTCTAGTGAACGGCTTTGGTTCAACACCAATGCAAGAGCTGTATGTCTTTAATAACGATGTGTGCGAACATTTGGCGCGCAAAGGCATCAAGATTTACCGTACATTTGTTGGCAACTACATGACCAGTATCGACATGAATGGTGCATCGGTCTCATTACTTGCTGTGGATGATGAACTGAAAACCTATCTGGATGCGGAAGCCAATACCCCTGCCTTAAAGCTTGATGGCTCACCTGCACTACCATTTGAATTTGCAGCACAAGATGCAGCAGCAAAACAAACCGCCAATACCGAAGTTGAAACCCAAGCAGAACATGCTGAAATTCAGAACGAGCAATTCACGATTGAAAACATGCGTTATGTGGTCGATGTGATGGCGGCCTGCATCATCAAAAACGAAGTGCCATTCTGCGAGCTGGATGCCCATGCAGGTGACGGCGATTTTGGTATGAGCGTCGCCAAAGGCTTTAAACAACTGAAACGCGAATGGCAAAGCCTGATTCAAGCGCAGCACATGGATGAATTCCTGCTGAATAGTTCCATGATTATTATGGAACATTGTGGCGGTGCGTCAGGGCCAATTTGGGGTTCTGCTTTCCGTTCAGCCAGCAAAGCCATTCAGGGGAAACAAACCCTAAGCGTGGCAGATTTTGCCGAGATGCTGCAAGCTGCGGTTAAAGGTATTCAAGTGACTGGTGAGCGTTCATTTGGTCGTGGTGCTGTGGTCGGTGACAAAACCCTGATTGATGCACTTGTACCTTGCGCAGACTCTTGGTCAGCCAATACCGACAAGACGTTTAAAGAAAACTTTGTCTTGGGTGCAGAGGCTGCGGTAAAAGGTGCAGAATCTACCAAAGACATCGTAGCGCGTATGGGCCGTGCCGGTACAGTCGGTGATCGTAGCTTAGGTTATCCAGATGCTGGTGCACATGGCTTAGGCGTGATCTTTACGGACATTGCCGAGCATATTAAATAAACTTTTCAAGATTTGAAAAGAGCCTCGACACTGTTCGGGGCTTTTTTATATTTCATTTCTTCTACTGAGTAAGTTTAAAAGCACAAATAATGAAAGGCATACTCATCCCTATAAGTATGGCTTAACTAAACTTCTCTAAATAGCGCTCTAACTCTTCTGTCACCACTACCCGCTTATTGCCTTTCACCTGTTCCTCACCCAATACGCCTTCTGAGTCAATGACCACCACTTTGTGCCCATTCGCTTGTAAACGTTTGACACCTTCAAATAACATGCGTGCACCCACATCATGAATCAAAGTCAAATTGGTCAGGTCTATGACTATACGTGTTTGAGCGTCTGGCTCATCCTGCAAAATTCGCAGCAACATTTCGGATTCTGTAAATTGCAATACACCGCGCAGCTCATACACGACAATGTCATTGTTCTTACCTACAGTATAACGACTTTGCAAAATGGTCTGTGCCGATGGCGTCCCTTCCATCAGATGCAAGCCCATGTCACGTGACAAACGCTCAAAAATATCTACCCCACGTACACTATGCCCATGCTCATCAATTTTAGGAGAAAAAACCACAATTCCCACCTGCCCAGGCAATACCCCGATAATTCCGCCCGATACACCACTTTTGGCAGGAATGCCCACCGTCGTCAGCCAGTCACCCGCCGCATCATACATGCCACAGGTCATCATCACGCTGAGCACTTGGCGCACCACATCACGCTCTAGCAGCTGTTTGCCCGTTTTGGCCTGAACACCGCCATTGGCGAGCACACTACAGATATTTGCCAGATCTTTGACCGTCACTTTAATCGCACATTGCTTGATGTATCCATTGACGATTTCCACAGGATCCGAATCAAGCACACCTACAGTACGCAGCATATAGCCAATCGATAGGTTCCGGAATGCAGTTTTGACTTCCGACTTATATACCTGCTTGTCGAATTCCAGTTGACGGCCTGCCAGCTCACTTAAAAAACGGCGCAAGCATTCCGCACGTGAAATGCCTTTTTGTACCGGAATCAAAGAATGCGTGGTGATCGCACCCGAGTTAATCATTGGATTTTTCGGAAGATTGGTTTCTTTATCCAGTGAAATCTGATTAAAAGCCTCTCCTGAAGGTTCAACGCCGACCTTTTCCAGTACTGCTGGAATTCCCAAATGCTGTAATGCCAAGGCATAGGCAAAAGGCTTGGACATCGACTGCATGGTAAATTCGGTTTCATCATCTCCCGTGGAATAAATCGTGCCATCCACCGTAGTCAGCGCCAAAGCGAACTTGTTTGGATCTACCGCTGCCAGTTCAGGGATATAATCAGCCAAAGCGCCCTGATCATTATCATGACAGACCGTTAATACATGCTGGAGATAATCGGGCACCGGGGTTTTCATCGAATGAGCTTATTCCAATTCACTATTATTTTTAATTAACATACCGGCTTTTGGCTTAAGTACCAGAGTGAAAAGGTAATTTTCTGCATATCAATGTTATCGGCTGCATTCCCTGTACGGGCAATCCTCCAGAAATGAATGGCATTTTTAAGTTTTGTTATTTTTATTGATGTTTTAAGAGACATAAAAAAGGGCGCTCCTGCCCTTTTTTACTCTGGGTGATTTATTTTACCTTGGTCTTGCGAATCATTTTGTACAGCACCTTGGGTGAAATACGCGAAACCAGCACGCCAAGTTTTTCTTTCTTGCCACCAATCACAATATATTCTTCGCCACACTGCAAGGCTTGTACGCTTTGACGGGCAAAATCCTCTGCTGACAACCCATTTTCAATCGCTTCATCCTGCTTAGCTTGCGGTTTGCCTTCCCCATTTAAAGCATTAAACGACACATTGGTTTGAACAAAGCCAGGGAAAATCACCGAGACTTGAACGCCCCGATCAGCAACTTCAGCACGCAAACTATTGGCCCACATATGAATCGCTGCTTTGGCTGCGGAATAGGATGCGCGATACTGCGTGCCCAGCAAACCTGCCACACTGGAAATAAATACAATACGACCAGATTTTTGTTTCAGAAACGTCGGCAATACCATTTTGGTGAGAAACACCTGCGAGAAATAATCGACTTCCATAATGGCGCGTTCAGTCTGCATGGTGGTGTCCCGAATCAGGGCGCGCTGACTCAGACCGGCATTATTAATCAGCCAGTCAATCCGGCCTTTTTGTTGCAAAACCTGTTCATAAGCATGACGAACCTGACTTTCATCCGTAATATCAGCCGTAATAGAAATATGCTGATCCGGATGAGCAAGGCTGTGGCGAACATTTTCCAGTTCTTCATGCCGGCGTGCAGTCAGTACCACTTGTGCCCCAAGTGCAGCGCATTGCTGTGCAATCGCCTTGCCAATCCCTGAAGATGCGCCGGTAATCCAGACCACTTTTCCATTTAAGTCTTCAACTTTCGCCATGAAATCCTCTTTCCCTTGTTTTAATGAATATGGTGCTGCATTTCATCTTCCAGAAATGCCAGCAAATGCTCAAAATAATAACTCATCGTATCGGCATCATAGATGCTACCGAGCTTGTCAAAACGTTTATAGCCTAACTGGGTGGTTAAATGAATCACCCCATTCAAGGTTTTATCGACCACCACATTAAATTTCAACATTTTTTTCGGTTCACGGATCAGATGTGTCACCCCTTGATCGACCACCTGAGTAAAGGCTTTTAAAGCGGGTGATACATATTGATGATTACCATTTTTCATCTGGTCAATACAGCCGAGCAACTCCATCACCAGCAATTTTTCCACCGGATATCGAACAAAAGCATCGCCGTGATGCTCATAGGTCATACGATGCAAATAGTTCACCATAGGCATCAGCCGCTCATTGCCAAACAGCGAAACCGACCACGGCATATATTTACGGGTGTTATGCATAATCTGCTGAATCACTTTTTCTGACTCACTGTCCGGTGACTTGGCCAGCTGCACCACCTGACCAAAAATCTGGTCAATAATTTCACAGGCCATATCGGCCAGATTTTCACCTAAGGGTCTGGCAAGACTGTCTCGCTCGCCCGCATTTAATCTGGAATGGAGGTCTTTAAAGCGCTGATGGGTTTCGGGCTGAAGCTTCAGGGAAATGCTATAGCTCATCTTATTATCCTTTTTGATATGCTGCGATGAGTCGCGTTTTTTTATCGTTCTATCATACGATGAGTTGCTATACATGCCAATTGGCTAAAGTTTGCATTTGGTTAAGCTGCCGCATGCACTATTTTTTTTGCTACAATAGATCCAATTTTTCATTCACTTTTGATCTGTTTAGACTATGACTGACTCAGCGCAAAATATCGCGACAACCTACGATCCGACCGAGATCGAGAAAAAATGGTACCAAACTTGGGAAGAGCGTGGTTACTTTAAGCCGTCTGAAAAAGGCGAATCTTTCTGTATCATGATTCCGCCACCAAACGTCACTGGTAGCCTGCACATGGGTCATGGTTTCAACAATGCCATCATGGATGCCTTGACGCGTTTCAACCGTATGTCTGGTAAAAATACGCTTTGGCAACCGGGTACTGACCACGCAGGTATTGCAACGCAAATGGTGGTTGAGCGTCAGCTGGGTGCACAAGGGATTAGCCGTCATGACCTGGGTCGTGAAAAGTTCATCGAAAAAGTCTGGGAATGGAAAGAACAGTCTGGCGGTAACATTACCCGTCAAATCCGTCGCTTAGGTTCTTCGGTTGACTGGTCACGTGAACGCTTCACGATGGATGATGGTTTATCAAACGCAGTAAAAGAAGTGTTTGTAAAACTTCACGAAGAAGGCCTGATCTACCGCGGCAAACGTCTGGTGAACTGGGATCCAAAACTGCAAACTGCCCTTTCTGACCTGGAAGTTGAGTCTGATAAAGAAGAAGCAGGTTCATTGTGGCACTTCAAATATTTCTTTGAAGATAAGTCACTCCGCACGCACGATGGTAAAGATCACATCGTAGTTGCAACGACGCGTCCTGAAACATTATTGGGTGATACTGCGGTTGCGGTTGCACTGGATGATGAACGTTATGCTGATCTAGTAGGTAAAAATATAATCTTACCAATCACAGGTCGTGCAGTTCCAATCGTAAAAGACGAATATGTAGACAAAGAATTCGGTACAGGCTGTGTAAAAATCACCCCTGCACACGACTTCAATGACTATGAAGTGGGTAAACGTTGCGAATTGCCAATCATCAACATTTTCAACAAAAATGCTGAAGTGTTGGCTGAGTTTGAATACATCGCGAAAGCGGGCGAGCAAATTTCTAAAACTATTCCTGCACCTAGCGAATATGTTGGTTTAGAACGTTTTGAAGCACGTAAGAAGATCGTTGAACAAGCTGAAACTGAAGGCTGGTTAGATCAGATCCAACCTTACACATTAAAACCACCTCGTGGTGACCGTTCAGGCGTGATTGTTGAGCCTCTATTGACAGATCAATGGTATGTAAAAATTGCACCGCTTGCGAAACCTGCGATTGAAGCGGTGCAGGATGGTCGCATTAAGTTTGTGCCTGAACAGTACAACAACATGTACATGGCGTGGATGAACAACATTCAAGACTGGTGTATCTCGCGTCAATTGTGGTGGGGTCACCGTATCCCTGCTTGGTACGATGCGGAAGGCAATGTATATGTTGGCCGTGATGAAGCTGAAGTTCGGGCGAAAAACAACATCCCTGCCGATGTTCAATTAAACCAAGACGAAGACGTATTGGATACATGGTTCTCTTCAGGTCTTTGGACATTCTCAACTTTAGGTTGGACTGGCGACGAAGCGAAAGACAAAGCCAACTACTTCCTGAATACCTTCCACCCGACTGATGTGCTTGTCACTGGTTTTGACATCATCTTCTTCTGGGTGGCACGTATGATCATGCTGACCATGCACTTCATGAAGAATGAAGATGGTACGCCACAAGTGCCATTTAAAACTGTGTACGTTCACGGTTTGGTACGTGATGGCGAAGGTCAGAAGATGTCTAAATCTAAGGGTAACGTACTTGATCCATTAGACTTGATTGATGGTGTGGATCTTGAAACCTTAGTACAAAAACGTACAACAGGTTTGATGAACCCGAAACAAGCAGCGAAGATTGAAAAATCAACCCGTAAAGAATTCCCTGAAGGTATTCAATCTTACGGTACAGACGCGGTTCGTTTCACCTTCTGTGCGCTTGCCAACACTGGTCGTGACATCAAGTTCGACATGAAACGTGTTGAAGGTTACCGTAATTTTGCCAACAAAATCTGGAACGCAACCCGTTTCGTGATGATGAATGTTGAAGGTCAAACGGTTGGTCAAACTGCACGTCCTGATCTTTGGGAATTACCTGAACAGTGGATCGTGAGCCGTCTACAAAAAGCGACTGCTGCGGTACAAACTGCGTTTGCAACGTATCGTTTAGACTTGGCTGCACAAGCAATTTACGAGTTCATCTGGAATGAATACTGTGACTGGTATGTAGAGCTGACTAAACCAGTTCTGAATGATGAAAACGTATCTGAAGAGCGTAAAGCTGAAGTTCGTCGTGTTCTTCTTTCGGTAATGGAAGCGTCTTTACGTCTTGCGCATCCGTTGATGCCGTACTTAACTGAAGAAATCTGGCAAACGCTTGCACCTAAACTTGGCATTACTGGCGAAACCATCATGCTTGCGCAGTACCCTGTTGCTGATGAAGCGTTGATGAACGACCAAGCTGAAGCAGATATGCAATGGCTTCAAGGTTTGATTGGTGCGGTACGTAACATCCGTGGTGAAATGGGTCTAGGTAATGCGCGTTTATTACCAGTTCTTCTGCAAAACACCACCGAAGCTGAAAAAGCACAGATCACTCGTATTGAAGCATTGTTTAAAGCATTGGCGAAAGTAGAAAGCATCACCTTCTTGGCTGATGGCGAGCAACCACCATTGTCTTCTTCTTCTGTAGTGGGTCACGTATCTGTTTACGTTCCAATGAAGGGCTTGATTGACCCGAAAGCGGAATTGGGTCGTCTGCAAAAAGACTTAGACAAGGTTCAAAAACAGCATGATCAAATTGCCAATAAACTTTCTAACGAAGGTTTCGTTGCAAAAGCACCTGCGGCTGTGGTTGAAGGTGAACGTGCGAAACTGGCTGAGTTTGCTGACCAGTTAGCGAAAATTAAAGCGAATATGGAGCAAATTGCAGCGCTTTAATGTGTTGTTAGTTTGATTTAATTTGTGTATAAAGGGCTGATTATTCAGCCCTTTATACTTATATGAGTCAAATTATAACACCACAAGATGCTATGGCTATTGCAATTATTGGTAGTTTAGCAATTACTTTCATTATGTTTACTCTCAGATATTTAAATTCTGAGTCTAAACCTCATTATATTGATTTTTTAAAAATTTTCTTAGGTTTACCATTTAGTAAAAATTTGGATAGAATTAAAATACTAGATACACTTAAATTAAATCTAAAAAACCAAAAAAAAGAAATCACCAAGATCAAAAATGATATCTATGAATTAAACGAATCTCTAAAATTAAAACAACGTACAATCGAACGACTAAATAAATATCTTTTAAAATTAGAAAGAAAAGCCAATTTCAACTTAGTTTATGGTCTATTTTTTTGTATTACAGGCATTGGCTTTATTTTTTACTCTATGATGACTTATACACCAACAGTTGATGAGAATTTAAGAAACTCTCTAATATATTTTATTCCTAGAATAACACTAACAATATTGATCGAAATATTTTCATACTTTTTCTTAAACCTTTATAAAAAAATTTAGAGGATATAAAATATTTCCAAAATGAAGTAACGAATTTAGAAAGTAAATACTTAGCAATTTTATATGCTTTCGAAGCTAATAATGGACAAGTTAAAGCTAAAGTTATTGAAAAACTAATGGATACTGAGCGTAATTTTATTTTAAAAAAAGATGAAACGACTATTGATCTTGAAAGAAGTCGGATCGAATCTGAAAGTTCAAATAATACGATCCAAGCTCTAAAAGATATTATCTCATTTAAGAAATAACCCTCACCCCAACCCTCTCCCATAGGGAGAGGGTGTGTCATTTGATTTTATATTTGCATGAATTTAGGAATGGTGTTCCCTCTCCTTTTAGGAGAGGGTTAGGGAGAGGTACTTTTGCTTTTAAGCTCAAAACACACATTCCATAAATCCTCCAATACCACATCTGTTTGTCCCAATACATCAAAATTCCAATATCGCATAACGGTTAAACCCAAAGCCTCTAAAAACTTGGTTCGTTCAGCATCATATTCAATAGCATCATCCATACCATGCTGACTACCATCCAACTCAATCACTAAACCAATTTCATGACAGTAAAAATCCACGATGTACGGCTGAATCACATGCTGACGGCGAAATTTAAGATTGATAAAATGCTTGGCACGTAAGACTTGCCACATGAGATATTCAGCATCGGTGGCGGTATGGCGCATAGATTTGGCGAATTCTAATAATTGAGGATCTATTTTCATTGTTATTTTCCCTCTCCTACTAGGAGAGGGAACTTTCATTATTAAATCTAGAATGACTATACGAATAAGAGATTAAAGCATCCCATGCCTTAAAAACATCTCCAAGCGGCTCACCTTTTTGATATACATCAGGCGTTCTTTTTCCACTTTAATCTGCTGTTTGATGGCTAAAGTATCTTCATCAATCTGCTTATACAGATCAGCAATCTGGACCTTGCCTTTCGCCTTTTTCACGGCAATTCTGGTTTTCGATGACCAGACCAATCTATTGATCAAGGCATCAATCTGATCTTGTAATTTCCGACTTTGTGCATCTAAAGCCAGTTGATAAAACTTGAGTTGCTCCGCACTTAAACCTTTTTTTGAAACATCCTGATCTTGTTCAATCTGCAGTTGCATTCTCAGTAACGTAAACAGATCCTGCTCTGCATAAGCCTCATTGGCACGTTGTAATAATTCAGTTTTCTTGATTTTTTTGACATCATTCACTTCACGGTCAGGGTGAATGATGGCAGCAATTTTTAAATAAACGGTTTTCAATGACTGCTCTGCCATCGCTGCTGCCTGTTCCTGTTTTTCCTGCTGGCGTTTTAATCTGGCCTGCTCACGTGCCTGCTGAAAATGATCTGATTCCCATTCTTCAAATACTTCTACATCTGCAAGATCTGAGGGATGCTCATTCTTAAAAAATGTTTCCAGTTCATTTATTTTCTTTTGGCTTTTTCTGAATTGGGCATGTTCGGCACGTTGCTGATAGTAAGTGAAGATTTCATTCACTTTATGAGCTTGTTGCACCGACATTGCCTGAGAGTCTTTTAGATAATTTGCAAGGTATTGAATCTTTTCATCCAGCACCACCAGTTCTGCCTTGGAAAATGTGGTTTCCTGCAGGTGCTTCCAGAGCTGTTCCAGCTGCTTGAACAGTACGCCATGTAATTCATGATAGATCGGCATAAACGTTTTATGGGTATATTGTTGCAGCTCTTCTTCAGCCTGTTGCCATTGTTGTAATTCCTGTTTCTGTTGCTCGATTTTATCAATCAGATGATCCAGCTTCTTCTGCTGTGGCGAAAGCGCTGTGAATGGCTGAATCATGGTTTTTAAGTCGAAGAGCATGGCAGGAGAAGGTCAAAGAAGAAATAAGATCCATATTAAATCTTTCAGCTTTCGTCACAAAGTCCTTTTCCGTGTGCCCTTTCTAAATTTGTATCAGAATTAAAAAAAGCAGACCAAAGTCTGCTTTTTCGCTCTCATATTGATTATTCCAGCACTACACGGCCATTCAATGACTGCAACGGACGGTTATTTGGGTGTCCCATCAGTTTGGCAAATTCCGAAATCTGCTTGGCAGAAGCCTGCTGAATATCTTTCAGGATCAGCCAGCGTACTCCTTCCCAACACGGCGGTGTGGTCAGCGAGCCGCTAAAGCGGTAATAATCCAGATTCTTAGGCAACATTGCATTCACAGGTTGTGGGGTCTTTAAAACCACTTTCTCACCCTGCTTTTTTGGCAAACGGTTCCACATGCGTTTGAGCATCTGGCTTTCTGCACCCTGCTCGAACATCATCCCCACGACAGCCAGCTCACCTTTGGCATTGGCATGGACAAAATGGATTTCCAGTGGATAGCTTTTATCCTTGATCAGATTTTCACTCGGGCTATGCAAATGAAACTGCTTCAGTACAAAGGTATCGCCATCCAGCTGCAATTCACCACCTTGCGCAAAATCCACCTGAACAGTATGACCTTTATTTTCGATCGCATGAATCATGGTGTTATAGCTGAACTTGAGCGGCTCCAGTTCTGCTTTCACTGTTCGCTCAATATTGATTGGTGACTGGTTCAGACCATTACAGGCCGAATATTTCTGGCTCAAAGTCGACCATTGCTCAGGCTGAGTATAATCCCAATCCGCATCTGCCCAGACCGCTGTACTTAAACCCATAACCGTTAAAAGCGTGAATATTCTTTTCACAATACATCCCTTGTTGGAAGTCAAAATCACAATTTCTAATTTAAAAACAGTTTATTAAAGTAGTGTAATCACTCTATTTTTCAGGCCACAAACTACAGATTTTTATAAAGATGAAGTGATTTGCTTACAAATTTCTAAACACTCCTAATTATTCAAAACACATTATTCAGAATATATATTTATAAATTTCAAATGGGTAATACTTTTATAGATTTAAAAATAGACAGTAGAGAATGTGATCTTCTTCAAATTTAATCTGCTGATTTTTTATGTATTATTTACATGAAATCTCTATCTTATTTTCAATAGATCAAATAGCTAGATTTTTAAGTTCAAGCTTCTTTTTTAAATAGAATCTACCTTTATTCATAAACTTACATAAACACAGCAGCAAATAAAATACTGATATTGCTAGACTCGAGCCAAAGAGAAAAATGAGGATAAAGAATTTAAATGGACTGGGCGACCATATTTATAAATGACACCACCTGGGAGTTTACCGCAGAAATTTTGCTGCGTTGTGCCCTGATGTACACGATGATTATCCTGTTTTTGCGTCTGACCGGAAAACGTGGGGTACGTCAACTTTCTATCTTCGAAGTCGCTATCATTTTGAGCTTGGGTTCGATTGCCGGCGACCCGATGTTTACTGAAGATATTCCCCTGATTCAGGCAGTTCTGGTGATGTCGGTGATTATTATCATGTACCGCCTGACCACCTGGCTCATGATGAAATATCAGTGGTTTGAAGACCTACTGGAAGGTAAACCGATTTATATCGTAGAAGATGGCGTGCTGGTCGTTGAAGAAATTAAAAAAGGTAAGATGTCACATGATGAATTCTTTGCCGAAATGCGCCAGCAAGGCGTAGAACATCTCGGTCAGGTTCGTACCGGTTTACTGGAAACTGACGGTAAGTTCAGTATCCTGTTTTTCAAATCGGATGAGGTTCGGCCTGGGCTGCCACTTTTTCCTAAAACCTGTTCTATAGTCCAACAGGTCAAGGCCGGGCAATTATATGCCTGCATTTACTGTGGACAGGTACAAACCCTTTCACATGCCGACCAGCAATGTCCGCGCTGTGATTCTTCACAATGGGCCGAAACGATTGACTGTTTAAGAATAACTTAAGTCTGATTTAATAACTGCAAATGGGCAAAAATTTCCGGCAGATGCTGAATTCTATGCTGAATATGTTCGGCATCCGGATGGAAACCTTGCATCCATAATGCATACATTCCGGCCTCTGTAGCTCCTTGTACATCATTAATTGGATGGTCGCCAATATACAGGCACTGTGCAGGCTGCACGCCTAGACGCTCTGCAGTGATCTGGAATATTTCCGGCTGTGGTTTGTTAAAACCCACCAACCCCGAACTGATGATCTCATCAAAATAAGGTTCAATACCCAAACCCCGAATCGTATTTAAACGGGTGTCATGTCCGCCATTGGAAACAATGGCCAGCTGATAACCCTCATCTTTCAGCTGCATTAATACTTGCTCTGCTGCCGGCATTTCTACGGCGAAACGGCCAAACTGGCTAAACCAGAATTGGGCCAGTTCATCTATGGTTGGGGGATTTAACCAAGACAGTTCCTGCAACAACGCATAAGCAGCCGAAGCCCCGATACTACCATGCGTCAGCAATTCCTTTTTAGGATAACCGCCATTATCGATGCGTCTTACAATCTCGATAATTTTGTCAGACTCGACCTGTTTCAATGCTGGCGCATAATATTCTGCCAGATAACGGCTATAGGCTTGTGTCGTCAGATCACGATGGGTCAAGGTATTGTCGAGGTCAAATAAAACGGCTTGAATAGGCATAATTTTCAAAACGAAATGCTGAAACTTTCAATCATGTTAACAGCCCTACACTTGTTAGATCAGACATAAAATTGCTAAGTTTTGTTGTTTTAAGCATAAAAAAAGCGATGCCAAAGCATCGCCTTTTCTTAGAGTACAAAATCTAAATTAGAATTTGTATTCTAAGCCTGTACCAACAACTGGTTGTTTAGTTTCTAAAGAACCACGCTCAAGTGTTAGATAACCGGCATAACCATATGCTTTCACTTGTTTACTAAATGCGTAATCTGCACCAACAAAGATCTGCTGTGCTTCATAATCGGCAGTATTATCTTTGAAGCTTGTAGTGTTTTGGCTGTATTGACCTTTAACTGTCCAAGCTTTTGCATTTGGAAGATTATATTCAGCACCAATTAACCAACCTTGAGCATCATCAATAAGCAAATCAACTGCTTTAGAAGCTGCATCCACATCCGCCACTTCTGAAGTTTGATAAAGAGCTTTAAGCGCTAAACCACCATCTAGATTTACACGGCCAATTGCACGAATGGTATTTGCAGCAGCAAATAAAGTACCGCCCGTTACTTCTGGAGCAGAAGCATTATCAAAACCGCGCCCTAAGAAGTTAGTCGGAATTGCTTTGTCATAAGCAACACCTGCTACAACTACTGGGCTGTCATATACTACAGAAGCAGACCAAGCATCACCTAAGCCACGGCCTGCAACTTTAGCACCGCCTTTAGAAGAGCTAATACCACCGGCCTCACCTGTAGCTAATAGTGCAGTTGCTTTTAGTTTACCTTCACCGACTGCAAAGCCAGGAGCTTCATAGACGACAACATTATCGATACGGTTTTCACCGGTAAATATACCTGCCATATCCGCTTTATTTGCAACATAGTTATTGAAAGTATCAACTACTGAAGAAAGCTGTTTTACAGGCGTATCGATTTTACCTAGTTTTACTGTACCTAACTTTTCATCTTTAAGACCGACTAAAAGATTACGCGGTACGAATGTATCATTGCTTCCACCATTGTCTACATAGAAGGTAAATTCAGCTTGATAAAGCCCACTTAAACGGTCAGTAAGTTTCTCCTCACCTTTTAAACCCAAGAATGAATTATTAGTATTCAGTTCAATAACGTCACGATCAGACACAGGTGAAGCATTGTCTTCCGGTAAGTAATCAACTGTGGCATCAATCTCACCATAAAAAGTTGGTGCTGCAAAAGTTGTCCCCGCCAAAAGGCTGAATGCAATTGCTGTTGCTAACTTAGTTTTCATCAAAAATATCCTTAATTTATTTTGTAACAAATAATACACACGGCGCTTATATTACAAAATTATTAAATTAATATTTATATATTCTATTTAGTACTTTAGGCTAACATTTAACCAAACAGTTGATTATTTAGAAATTTTATACTTTTTCTGCAACTTTCATCCATCGGAAAATTGGAATTAAACAGATAATTGCCACGATCACGATGAGGTTCAGATAATTTTGATAGCCTAAAGCATCTCCCAAAATACCACTCAGACTATAAAGTCCCCCACTCACCGTAGCCATCAGTGCCACCTGAAAGGTGAAATCAGTACCAGCCAGATGCTTGCGACTGTATTGCATGACCAAGGTCAACATGACCACCAAAAGCATGGCTGAGATCATGTCTTCGGCTGCATTAATCAGATATATCATCCAGTTTTCTACTTTTTTTTGGGTTTCATACTGGGCAGCCAGCCATGCATAAGCCATTAAAGTCATGATTTTCAGAACAGAAAAAATCAGTAAACTCCGGCTGCGCGACCAGTATTTCAGACACCAACCAGCCAGTCCTGCCCCAATCAAGGCAGCCAATGCTCCCAGCATGGTGACATAAAGGCCAATCTGGCTAAAGCTCAGTCCGAGATCTACCATTAAAGGTTTTAATAAAGGCCCGGATAAACCATCGGCGATTTTAAAGGTCAATAAAACCAGTAACCAGACAGCCAAGGTTGAATCCGACCAGAAGTATTGAAAATAGGTTTTAATATTACTGAGTGCTGGTTGTTCAGAAGTTTGCGTGGTGGTTTTTAGATGATCCGGTTCTTTAAATAATAAAATGGGTAAAGTATTAAGAAAGACCAGAGCCGCCAATAATAAAAAGGTGGCTTGCCATTGCAGTAGATCTAGCAACCATAATATGGCCCCACCTCCGACAATAAATCCCAGTCGTGAACCGATGACCTGAAAGGTATTACCCCAATATTGCTGTTCATTTTTCAGAATATTGACCGCCAGTGCATCGGTCGCAATATCCTGTGTCGCGCCAATGCCATTCATCAGCAACAGCGTGATAAAAAACAGCAGTAAATACAGCGGCTGATTCAAGGCCTGAATCGGTAGAAATGAGAGCCCAATCAATACAGCAACTGACAGCCATTGCAGGGGAATAATCCAGCTACGGTAATGACCTTTGGCGATTGATCCATGTCGATCGACCCAAGGTGCCCAGAATATTTTAATCGACCAAGGCAGCATTAACAGGCCAAAGCCCCCGATATGCGCCAGCGATACCCCTTCAGCCCGCAGAATGACCGGCAAGGCATGCGTCATAAACCCGACCGGAAGCCCCTGTGCCCAATATAGCGAAAACAGTAAAATATAGGTATTCCGCATATTTAGGCCAAGTCCTTAAGGTGAAAATGCATCAACAGCATTTAAGATGCTATACATTTTGCCAATGATCCGGATTTTACAACAGTCTAATATAATAAAAAATAAAGAAGTCTCTTATACACATCTCCGAGCCCACGAGAC